>JAFTZI010000062.1 GCA_017461055.1 Clostridia bacterium
AGAACTCATTAATGGTGTACGGTTTGGTGGAGTAATGGTGGAGTAACCGCTGTTCCGTACCCTTGAAAACCCTTGAAAAATAAGGACTTTTAAAGGAGAATATATAAATATGAAATTATGTATTGTCGGTTTGCCTAACGTAGGCAAAAGTACACTTTTTAATGCTCTTACTAATGCAGGCGCGCAAAGCGCTAACTACCCATTCTGCACCATTGAGCCAAATGTTGGCGTTGTTATGGTGCCAGACAGCCGTTTAGATGTGCTTGCTCAAATGTACAATCCTGAAAAGTACACTCCTGCGGTTATTGAATTTGTTGATATTGCAGGTCTTGTTAAGGGCGCTTCCAAGGGCGAGGGTCTTGGTAACAAATTCTTATCCCACATAAGAGAGGTTGACGCAATTGTACACGTTGTACGTTGCTTTGAAAACAGCGATATTATTCACGTTGACGGTTCTATTGACCCTATTCGTGACTTAGAAACAATTAATTTTGAGCTTATACTTTCCGATATGGAAATTCTTGAAAGAAGAATTGATGCTGTTAAGAAGGCTATGAAGGGTGACAAAACACTTGCTCCCAAGCTTGAGCTTTACGAAAGAGTTATGAAGGCTCTTGAGGAAGGAAGGAGCGCTCGCAGTCTTGACTATGACGAGGAAGAAAGAGCAATGATTTCCGAGGTGGCTTTGCTTACCATTAAGCCTGTTATTTACGCTTCCAATATCAGTGAGGATGACTTGGCTTCTGATTTAAGCGATAATGAATATTATCAAAGAGTGCTTGAATTCGCTAAGAGTGAAAAGAGCGAGGTAATCCCTGTTTGCGCAGGAATTGAGGCTGAAATTGCCGAGCTTGATGATGAGGAAAAGAAAATGTTCTTAAACGACCTTGGAATTAAGGAAAGCGGTCTTGATAAGCTTATTAAGGCAAGCTATTCTCTGCTTGGTCTTATCAGTTATTTAACAGCAGGACCTCAAGAGGTACGCGCTTGGACCATTACTAAGGGGACAAAGGCTCCCCAGGCGGCAGGAAAAATCCACTCTGATTTTGAAAGAGGCTTTATTCGCGCTGAGATTGTTGCCTTTGACGACCTTGTTGCCTGTGGCTCAATGACCGCTGCTAAGGACAAGGGTCTTGTTCGCTCCGAGGGCAAGGAGTATGTTATTAATGACGGAGATATTGTTCTCTTTAGATTTAATGTTTAAATTATAACAGCTAATAGGGGCTGTAGCAAACAGCTGACTTTCTTTCCGTCAGTTGTTTGCTACAGCCCATTTCTTTTTGTAAATTATGATACTTTTTCAGACTTAGTTATTTAATTCTCATTTGATGCTTTATCTGCTTTAACAAGTCCCTGAATTTGGGATTTCGAAGATCCTGATTTGCTTCATATGGCGAAATCATTTCCCAATATGGCTCATTAGAATTACTATTAATACATTCATTTAATATGGGAAGCTTTACGTTAAGATCCCAGCCTATGCCACCGTTTCTAAATTCGCCTAATTCTTTTTTGAATTTACGTGAAACAAAGGTTTTTCCACATTGATAGTTTATAGTATTCGGTTCTCTCAATGATATGCTTTTTCCGTAATGTATGGGATAGTCCTTTTCATTTTCTTCAATTGGAAGATTTCCGATAATATCACATTCGCCATAATAAAATATATTGTCCATTATCATTTGCGAGGGAAGCATTTTTTTGCTTAAAAGCTCCTCGGGTGAAACATTTGGGTTTGGTGTAGCCATATGGTATACCGCAACGCAAAGCGGCTTACCCATAAAAATTTCCCAAAATTTAGTTCCATCCTTTCGCATTTGATCAAAATTCAGAAGTATACGACCGTATCCGTATAGAGAACGATTGATTTTAAATCTGAAAAAGTCACCCTCTCTGTATTTTTGATGAACCCTTTTGCGTTTTGAAAAATCATTAATGTCTGCAAGCTCTTTTTCTCCTGTATTTTTGCACCATTCTTCAACCCACACTTTAAAGTCATTAAGACTCTCTATTTTTTCATTGCTGTACGCCGAACGATAATAGCATTGCTCACTGTCATTGTTTACCACGGCAACATAATCACGATTGAAGCTGATTGCCATGCCGACAGGCGTTTTGTTTTCAAGATAAGATGCTATGAAATTTTGCATTTTACCCTTTGATGTTTTGGGTAAAAGCTTTGTTCCGTCAACAGAAATCGACTGATTAACGGAATATTCACGGTATATTTCCTGTCCCGGTACATCATATACCTGAATTACCTTCATTATTTGCTGTCCGTCAAGATATGCATATGTGTCGTATGTATCGTACGGGCCTTTTTTTACCTCAATTCTTTTCCACTCTTCTTTCACAGCCGGCAAAGCAAAGCACTTTCTTTGCTCATTTGTTAATTCGTACATTCTTAATAACATCCTTCTATCTTTTTATTTACACATAATCAAAGCCGACACTGATAAAGTCGCTTTTGATAAATTATATCACACAGGCAAGCTTTAGTAAACAGTTAGATTAAATTTTCAATATTAAATCATCATATTTGCGCTTACAATAGCCTTTGTTATACAGTAAATACCCCCGTATAATCGGGGGTATTTACTGTAATAAGGTCTGATTTATTAGTCTTCTATAAAATCCTTATGCTCTCTGTCGTAGAGGCTGCGCATAACCTGGATTTCTTCGATTTTGGATGTGTCAAAGTTCTTTTCTACTGCTATTAAATAGATGGTTGGATGTATTGCGTCATCGGAAGCAATATCAAATTCACCGTCGTTTTCATCCCAAGGATAATATTGATTTATCACAAGGGTGTTACTGTCCATAATTACTAAGTTTATAAAGCTTCCGCCAACAAAAGCGCCTCCGCCTTCCTCTTGATACAGGGCTATTATTAATTGGTTTTCAAAGTCAAGCTCTAAAAATTCCTTTTTGGCTTCAACGTTTGTATATTCATTTAAAAGAGCTAAAAGAGAATCCTTGCTTTCTATAAATTTAAAATCAAAGTCTACTTTCTTTTTTATAGGAGTGTCTGTTGAAATGCCTATTGTTGAAATTATTTGCATTTCATACGGTGTTGAATCGACTGTTATTTCCCAGCGGTCAATAACGTGTTTTAATTCTTCCTCTATTTCTTCGAATACATGTCTTTTTATGAAGATTATCTCCTCAATCTCCTCTGTCATTTCATCACGGTTAACGATTATGAAATACAAGGCGCTTGTTTCAGCAGCTCCGCCCCAGTGGTTTTTAACATATTTATCTACATACATTTTTTTGTTAGCTACTCTAACATTTCCAAAATGAGTTGAGCCGGGACAGCCTGTACAGCCCTCAGTGTAGTAGTGCGCTATAACAAGTTGCTTTTCAAAATCAATTTCTTTATACTCAACTATGTTTGTATATCCCTTGATTATTTGTTCAAGCTCTGTGCTATTTTGTATAAGCTTCCATTCAAAATCGGGAGTATTTGTTAAATATGTTGAGTTATAACCGCATGCAAAAAAGCTTGAATTTATTTTTAATGGCTCTTTTTCAGACGGAAGGGCGCTTGCACAGGTCTGTTCATACTTTATAAGGTGTATTGTTATAACATTGCCTAAGCATTTTATAAGGCTCCAGTCAACCTCAATAATATAAAATCTTGGCTCTGTGTCCTCTGTTTTTTCATAGGAAACATCCATATAAATGTTTTCCTCATTTGAGTGAAAGCCGTAAAAATACGGATTTTCCCCTAAGCAGCCGTAATAAGCTATTTGAAGCTTTGACCCTAACGAAGATATTCTTATGCCTGTTTCCTTGTAAAAGCTTTGAATTTCCTTTTCAGAGGTCAAAAACCACGCTGAATTAAGTGGGACATCATAGCCGTCAACAGGACTGAAGGAATCGGAGTAAAGATTAGAAAAGTAACTCAAATTGTTTTTCTTAACGTTTAACGAGCCTTTATTTTGGTAGTAGTTACGGTAAATATCTTCCCTTGGTACACTGACATAGCAAATATTATACTGGAACGGTCCTTTTATACTGTCAAGATTTTCATACATAGATTTGCCTGTTTCGATGGTTGCTTGCAATATGGCGCTGCTACCAAAGCCTATATTCCTTACACCGTAGACATCTAAAATGTCAATTCCATTCATTTTCAAAACAACAACTACGTTTGTTTTAAAAAATTCGTTAGATAGGTTATAAGCCTTTTCCGTGTATTTTTCAAGCTCTTCGTATGACGTTATTATATGGAAGGCGTTATTGTTTCTTAGCTCTTCCTCATAATAATACACGCCCAAGTCGATAAAATCGTAGTAATTATAGCTTCCCTCATCTGTAAGCTGGGTTTTTATAACCACAGGGGTCGACGGAATAAACTTAAAGCTGTTTTCTGTTTGGCATATATTTACGTTAATTATGCCGGTTTTTAGCTTTTCGGTTGGAACAGCCACAAGCTCTATTACGGATTTTAACGAGGTTTCATTTTGTGATTCATATTCTCTCTTAATTGAAATTGTTGTTCCTTCAACCGTTAAATTTCCGTAGCCTATTGAGTCGGGGTATACGGTTTCCATATATACTGCTATATAGGTATGGCTTTGTCTAATATATCTGCCGAGCATATTCCAATTAAGATTTGTTATACCGTTTTGCTCAAGGAAGCTATCTATGTTCTTGTGAGAAATTACCCAAGAGGTATTGTTTTTATACTTACCCTTTTCAACCTCTACATAGGTGGACTCGTAGCGATAAAATCCGTCATCTGTTACGTTGACGTATCCGCCTATTGTTTTGTCAATTTCTATTTCACTTTTTGGCACGCGAAGATAAACTATGTTTTCCCTCTCAACAGGTGAAACGTCGTACAGGTCTGTGCTCCAGCTATGCAGGGTTATACTTGCATAATCGCCAAATATATTAAAATCCTTATAGCCGATAACTCCGCTTTCGCTGTAGCCTGCATATCTGTACAATGCCACAACATAGTAGTCCTTTAGCTGCTCTTCATTGAAATAACGTCCGTTGGTTGTTAGGTTTACAACCTCATCATATGTTTCAAGTATTCTGAAATATGAGCCCACGCCACTTAAATCGTGTCCCAAGTAGGTTCCAAGCTCTAAAAATGAGTAATACTCGTTTTTTTCATAGCTTATGCTCGTGTTTGCCTTTGTAAAATAAACCTTGTTATTTTCCGGCGGCTCGTTTGGCTCCGAAGCATCGTTCTTTTCTTCATCGCTCTTTTCTTCATCGTGCTTTGATGAATCTGGGATTGAATCGGGGCTGCTTATGCTACCGTTTTGTGAGCCGGTTTCCGTATGCTCTGTGTCGGTACAGGATACGGTTAAAGCAATTAGCAGCAATAAAATGATTAGTGTAAATATCCTTTTCATAAGCGTCTCCTTTCAAAAGACAATTTTTGCCTTTCACTTATATAGACGGAATTTTGTGTGAATTGGTTACACCTTTTTATAAAAAAATTCGTTACCCTGCTTGGGTAACGAATTTTTGTTTTAGTGCTTAAGCTCGGTAAAGCCAATTTTGCGGCGAACCTTGGACATTGTGCGTCTTGCATTTTTGTATGCTTCCTGTGCGCCCTGCGACATTACCTGCTCAAGGTACGCTTTATCTGCCATCAGGCGAGCAAACTCGTCTCTTACAGGCTGAAGGCTGTCAGCACAGGTTTCGCCTACTGCAAGCTTAAAGTCGCCATAGCCCATGCCTGCAAATTCCTTTTCTGCCTCCTCTAAGGTTTTGCCTGTAAAGCAGGTATAGATATTAAGAAGGTTTGAAATTCCGTCCTTGCCCTCACCGTGAACGATTTCATTACCTGAGTCGGTAACGGCTCTTTTAAACTTTCTGATAATATCGTCCTTGGAGTCAAGAATTCTTATTACTGCGTTTTCGTTAGGGTCAGACTTACTCATTTTTTTAGTTGGATCCTGTAATGAGCAAATTTTTGCGCCCTCCTTTGGAATATATCCGTCGGGCACTACAAAGGTTTCACCGTATACTTGATTAAAGCGGTTTGCAATATCTCTTGCAAGCTCAAGGTGCTGCTTTTGGTCCTGTCCTACAGGAACAAGCTCTGTTTGATAAAGCAAAATATCCGCTGCCATAAGCGATGGGTAAGTAAACAAGCCTGCGTTTATATTATCTGCGTTTTTAGCGCTCTTGTCCTTGAACTGTGTCATACGGGACAGCTCACCAAACATTGTATAGCAATCAAGCACCCAGCCAAGCTCTGCGTGCTGTGGCACGTGGCTTTGAATGAACAGTGTGTTTTTTTCAGGGTCTAATCCGCAAGCCATATACAAGGCTAAGGTTTCGTATGTTCTGCGTCTTAATTCTGCCGGATTTTGTCTTACTGTAATTGCGTGCATATCAACTACGCAATAATAGCAATGATAATCCTCTGAAAAGGTGCTGAAATTGCGGATTGCACCTAAATAGTTACCTATTGTTAAATTACCTGATGGCTGTACACCTGAAAATACTACCTTTTTATCATTATACATTTCTTTTATCCTCCTAAAATAAAAATAGCCCAAGTGTCATAATTGACACTTGGGACGAATTTACCGTGGTACCACCCAAATTACTTCTCTTACACATACCTACATATGCTATGCCTGTAACGGTGCATCTCCGTCAAGACCTACTGATTATGTTCAGCCCTGCCCTCTAAAGCCCATTCACTAAGCGACCTTGTAACGCAATCACACCGCCTGCGTCTCTCTTGAACAAATTCATCTCAGCTACTATTCTTTATCCTCGGTTTACCATACTATGTTAGCACATTTATTTTAAATTGTCAACAGTTTTTTCTTTTTTGAAGCTATTATAGCAGGTTTTTACAATAAACGCGATTAAGGGTGCAAATATAAGACCTAATATGCCTGCCAGCTTTAGGCCTGCGTACATTGCAAGCAGGGTTAAAAGCGGGTGAACCTCCATTTGCGTGCTGACTATTTTAGGCTCTGCGTATTGGCGAACCACGTAGTTAATTATAAACAAAATTAAAATGCCTATTGCCATTTTGGTGTGTCCGCCTATTACTAAGATAATTGCCCAAGGGATTAAAACCGTTCCTACTCCCAATATTGGTAATATATCTACTACTGCTATTATTAAGGCAAGGACAAAGCTGTTTTCGATTTTTAAAATCAAAAAGCCCGAAAATAAAACGGAAAAGGTTATTATTAACAGCACCATATAGGATTTTATATATTTTGTTACGACTAAAATTATATCGTTTTTTATTATGGGCGCTTTTTCTGCCATTTTCGTTGGCAGATGGGACACGATTGATTTGCCTATTTTATCGTAGTCCTTTGCAAAGTAAAACAGGGACAGAAACATAACTATTACGGTTATCATTATTTGCGGGAATGCTGCAATTACCTTGGCTATTTGAGAGGTCAGGCTAATGCTCAGGCTTTTCACTCCCTCGCTTATCATATTGGTAACTAAGGAATATATGCTTTCGTTTGTAAAGCTGCTGATAAAGGGGATTTTTTCTTCAATTTTAGCGATAAGCTCAAACAGCTTTGTTACGTAGTTGGTTTCCTGCGATAAATTTTCAGCTATGCTTTCAAAAATGTTACCGATTTGCTCCACTATTGCGCCTAAGGCAAAGAATATCCCTGTTATAATCAAAATCATAGACAGAAATATTATAAACATTGTTACAAAGAAGCTTGATGCGCTTGTTTTTTTGCATATTTTCTTAATAAGCGGTCTTACAAGCGATACAACAAAAAACGAAATAATAAAGGGCAAAATTATTTTTAAAATATATTTAAAAAACAGGAACACTACTATTGCAATTATCAGTCCTATGCTGAAATAATAAACGATTCTTTTATATTTTTCCATTTTAACACCTGCCTCACAAAATTATATTTCACAGATTTATGAAATATTAAACAATATGTTTGACTTTTCCCTTTTGTTCTGCTACAATATATAAAAAAGAACAGCGAGGTATTTAAAATGGTACGTATTGAAATGGAAAACGGTGGCATTATTGATGTTGAGCTTTATGAGGACAAGGCTCCTATTACTGCCGCTAACTTTAAAAAATTAGTTTCTGAGGGCTTTTATGACGGACTTATTTTCCACAGAGTAATTGCCGGCTTTATGATTCAGGGCGGTGACCCAACAGGTACAGGCTGCGGCGGCTCCGGTAATAACATTAAGGGCGAGTTTTTAGCAAACGGAATTAACAACCCTATTTCTCACGAAAGAGGCGTTATTTCTATGGCAAGAAGCCAAAACTTTAACTCTGCTTCATCACAATTCTTTATTATGCACGCTGACGGAAAATTCTTAGACGGACAATACGCTGCTTTCGGTAAGGTTGTTTCCGGTATGGAGACCGTTGATGAAATTGCAGGCGTTAAGACTGACTATTCCGACAGACCAGTTATTGATATGAGAATTAAGAAGGCTTCATTAATTGAAGAATAATTATTGATTATCAAAAAAAGCTGACACTGTGTCGCTAATTTGCATTAGTGATACGTGTCAGCTTTTAAATTTGTGTTAATTTTAGGCAATTGCAGAAAACCATCAACTCCGCCATTGGTTGCGTGTCATTTGAATTTTAGGCAATTGTAAAATTTGATTTTGCTCACCGCGCTTTTAAAACTCGATCGATTTTAGGCGTTTGCAAAAATCATTATTTAAACCTTTTCCACGGTGAGAGCTTTTCGCCCTTAACCATTACTGCTTTTTTTGCTAATTTGGCAAGAGGGGTATCGCAG
>JAFTZI010000063.1 GCA_017461055.1 Clostridia bacterium
AAGGTAACTATTACAGTTTCCTCTTCAGACTCTCCGTTTTGGTTGTTGTTTTCATCATCGCCGCAAGCCATAACTAACGGTAAGAGAAGAAGACACGCAACTGCTAAGCAAAAGAGCTTAATTAAAAGTTTTTTGTTCATTGTTAATCTTTCCTTTCATTATTTTAACAACATTAATTAGTGAGGACAGCTTTTGTCCTCTTGCTTTTGCTACTATATTATAGCATTTTACTAAATTAAAGTCAATTGTAGCCAAAAATTTTAGCGATTTTTGTATTGTTGCACAAACTTTCAAACTATTAATTGAAAGCAAAGCAAGACTTTTTGTGCATTTTGCCTACATATTATATAATATTAATAATGCGTTCACAGACGGTTAATGTAACGACAAGAGTTGGCATTTATCACTGTCCTTGCCTTTCTGTATTTTTCGCGGTACAATAAGCATAGCAAAAGGGGCTGTCGCATTAGCAACGCCCCTCTTTTTTATCAAAGCACCTTATCGGCAATTTCCTTTAGCTTTACGTTTACCTGGTGATTGGTGTTTTCCGGCTCGTATTCTACGTCTGAAGCACTCTTTTTGCAGAAATACTTGTACATAACAAGGGCTGCTAAGTATCTGCCGTAGTCAAGAGAAAGGTGGAAGCCGTCACGGTTAAGGGTATATTCGCTTCCTTCCTTAAATTCGGGCAAATCTCTTGCAAGCTCTACCGCATCTCCGCAGGGAATAATGTCAAAGCCGTATTTTTCCGCTATTTTGCTTGTTGTGTCCACAATGGCGTTATACATTGCCTTTCTGCTTCTGCCATAGTTAACAAAGCCACCGTGGTCGCTCGTGTCGGCATATGCCCAGGTTCTGTGGAATACGATTTTGGCATTTGGGCAATTTTCCTTCAAATATTTAACGATTTCGTCCAAAAAAGGCTCATACGTGTCGATAATTCCCGAATCCTGACTTACCTGCTGAACGGTGATATAGTCCCATTTTTTCTTTTTCAATGCCTCGGCAATTGAAATCATTCTCAAGCATCTTCCGTTCTTTTGATACTCATAGTCAGCTACGTCACCTACGATATTATTGTAGTGTCTTTCAAGGGAGCAGCCGCCTATGTACAAATTACGTACAAAAAGCTCCTCTCCAGACACCTGATGCAAATATCTTGTAGCATCCTGTGAAAAACTGTTTCCTATACAAAGTACATTCATTTATATTTCCTCCAAAATTATTTTTCTTTATCGTTTGTTTTATGCAACACATACGTGCCCGTGATATACGACACTATGTGTCGATGATATACAATGCTTTTCGCATTGATGATATACACGCAAAATTGCGTGATGATTTGCACGAATAAATTCGTGATTGATTTTCGGGCGATTCGTGAATCGCCCCTACAAATTTGTGTTTGTTACTTATCACTTTTGCTTTAGCAAAAATTTCACGTTGCGTTTGCAACATTTCACTCGACCTTGGTCGAATTTCACCGAGGCAAAGCCTCGATTTCATTGCAAGGCAACGTCAGTTGACTTGCCTTTTGCCCTGGTATGTGTTTCTTCTGAAAAGCTCCTTATCAATGTCATTGATAACCGCCACCTTTTTCTTGCTCCATTCGGGAGCTAAAAGCTCGGTGGCTATTCCGTCGCCTGTTACACGTTCAATAACGATATCGGCGGGCAAAAGCTCTATTTGGTCGCACACCACCCTTATGTACTCGTCCCTGTCCATTGGGGTATATTCCCCTGCCTTGTACATTTGTCCAAGACGTGTACCGTCTAAGACGTGTAAAAGGTGGATTTTGACAAGGTCAGGGTGCAAATTAGCCACACTCCTCGCGGTATTTTTCATTTCCTCGGCGGTTTCACCCGGCAAGCCATTGATTATATGAATACCGATTTTTACATTGGGCGCGCCCTGTCTTAGCCTGTAAAAGCCTTCCTTAAAGGTGTCAAAATCGTGCCCTCTGTTAATGATTTTTGCTGTTTCATCATTGGAGCTTTGTAAGCCAAGCTCCACGGTAATAGGAATTATTCGGGACATTTCATCTATCACCCTTATAATACCGTCATCCAAGCAATCCGCCCTTGTTGCAATATCTATCATTACAGCGCCCTCGAAGCTTGATACCTCATTTAGAATTTGACGCAAAACGAAGGGGGACGTGTACGTATTTGTATATGCTTGAAGGTATGGAATGCACTTTTCTGTGTTCCATTTACTGCTTAATTTTTCCTTGCCCTTAATGTATTGCTCTCTTACGGTTAAAAGCTCGCTTGCAAGCCTTGCTCCGCTTCCGCCCAAGCAATAAATACAGCCGCCCGTGCCGCACCTACCGTCAATATTGGGACAGGTAGCGCCTGCGTCAAGAGGGATTTTTGCGCACTTTTCTCCAAACCTCTTTTTCAAATAGTAGTCGTAGGTATGGTATCTTTTGTTAGTGTCCGAATACTTAAAGGGGTTATTATTAACCTGTGACATAGCACCAGCCCTCCTTAAAATTCATCAATCACGCCGAATTTGCGCAAATCAGCCCTTCAAGATGTAAATTTGGCTGTCATTTCGCCTTATATTGTACTACAAAAAGTCCCACCTTGCAATAACTTTTCCAATTTTTTAAAAACTCTTGACAAAAATATTTTTATCTGTTATAATACATTAGCAAATGCTACTATGGCTCAGTTGGTAGAGCACATCCTTGGTAAGGATGAGGTCATCGGTTCGATTCCGATTAGTAGCTCCAAAAGCGGTAAGCCTCGGCTTACCGCTTTTTGTTTTTGGTGCTTTTACAAAGGGGGCTAAATATACAACACATTCGTGTTGATGATATACAATGCTTAACGCATTGATGATATGCACGAATAAATTCGTGATTGATTAACGGGTCGTCGGGGACTTGCCCATACACACAAGGGTGTGATGCCATACATTTTTTGAATGATTCCATACGTTCTAAGAACGATTCCATTCACACCAAGGTGTGATTCCATACACGCAAAAAGCGTGATTGAT
>JAFTZI010000064.1 GCA_017461055.1 Clostridia bacterium
CGCCATTGGCAGGCTCGCCTGATTGCATATATGAATACTCGGTTACGCCATCCTTTGTAGTTTCAACATATGCGCCCATTGCAATTGATGCTTCCTTATGCTCATCTGTTGTAAAGCCTATTATTTTTAGCGCAAAGGATGTAAACTCATAGGCTGTAAGCTCTGCGCTGATAACTCCGTTTGCTGCGGTTCCGTTTTTATCAAATATGTCACTGTCTTTAAGACTTGTTTCTAATACTGCAAATACACCGTATTTCAAGGTCTTTCCTGTTGTGCCTGTGTATGCTTTAATAGCATCGGTATTTACCTTAAAGCCGATTGCTACTCCGTTGCTTCCGTTTTCGGCGGCTGAATAGCCACTACAGGTAAAGAGAGCTGTCATTGTTTCTGTTACACTGTATGTACAACCTGTATTTGTACAGCTTGTTGTCTTTGTGCCTTCATTTAAAAAGCTTGTATATGTAACTGTTACGGTTGTGACAGCTTCAGCTGAGTGACTAACCACGCTTTGCTTACATACCTCACAAATACCTACGCAAGCGTTTTCTCCGCTTATTGTTCCGTGAACACCGTTATTGTATGCGCAGGAGGTGTAGTCGTAAACCAAGTACATTCCGCTCTTGTCAGCGAGATTTTGGTAATCGGAATAGGACTTTGGGGTAGCGTCTGTAAAGCGTTTTTGTACATATGAAGCGCTCAGCTGCTCTTCTGTGCCAAGAAAGTAAATTGCTTTAAGAGCAGTACAGCCATTAAAGGCGCTGCTGTCAATTGCTGCTGTTGTATCCTTAGCAAAGATAACGGTTTCGAGCTTTGTACAGCTTTGAAATTCACAAGCGCCTATTTGATTTAATGTTGCCGGCAGCTTAACTCCGGCAAGAGGAACACCTTGAAAGTTTCCGGCGGTAACCGTACCGCCAAATGTTAATCCGGTCAAGCTTGTTTTTGAAAGGTCAAGAATTTTTCCGCTAAACAATGATGAACAGCCCAAGAAGCACGCTCCGTAATTAAATTGATCCATTGGACCTATTGTTGTCAAGGATGTCATGCTTTCAAGATTTATATACTTTAGCTTTGTACATCCAGCAAAGGCCTTGCCGGCAATCTTACTGGTGTCAAGTCGAAGATAAGCGTATTCAAGCGCCATTGTTTTGTATGGATTTTTGTTGTCTCTGTTAAATGTTTCTATGAAAGCCTTAAATGGAGCTGTTCCGCTTGTAACCGCCTCCGGTGTACCGTCATCCTTCTTTGGGAAATAGTATGTGCTGATATCATCATCCATAATGTTAAATACAACGATATCCTTAATCGCAATAGTTGTATTCCCTATACAAATGTTCACGTTTGCTATTGCGGCGTTTCTGTCTTTCGGAGAGTAGTATTTCACATAGTTACCGTCTGCTGTATCGGTATCGTCAGCACGAATGGATTGAAGCTCTGTTCCATTCATAAACCAAATAAGCGCATTTCCCTCACTGTCGAACAAATTACACTCTGTTCCATCATCAAGAACTACCTTTTCGGTATAATCTACCGTATTTGCATTATGCACACTTTCAGCAGACACAACTATTGCAAGCATACAAATAAGCATTATGCACAGTGTCACTGTAAATAGAATTTTCTTTTTCATAATATCTCCTTATGTAATATAGATTTGTCAAATTAAGCATATCATAGCGCAAAAAATAATAAAATATACTTTTTTCTCGTTTTGTATTAATTTTACACTAATATTTTTTATTTTGTACTTTTTTTACATTAAAATTTGTGTTATAATTAAATTAACTCAAGCAAAACACTGATTTTAAACAATTTTTCTTGATTTAATAATTTGTAGTTTTTGAAAGGGGATATCTATGGAAAAGGACTTTCTCGTTACTAAAATAGAAAAGATAATGCTTTTCAGGAAGCAAAAGAGCTTTGAAAAATACACAAACACGCTTACAAACAACGAATTGATTTTTGATTTTGCAGGAGAATATACAATAAACATTGGAGAAACCGTTTTAAACGTTGTGCCAAACACTATTCGCTTTATCCCTTGCGGTACGTTTTCTAAATACGAAATTAAACGCAATAAGTTGGGTGAATGTATAGATATATATTTTGATTCGGACAAACCCATATCAGACGTTGCATTTACCATTGATGCAAGTGACAAGGAATATATTGGCTCTCTTTTTAAAAAATTATTTTCGGTTTGGACCAGTAAGGGCGAGGGGTACTACTTTGAAAGCTTATCATTAGTATATAAAATTCTTGCAAACCTACAAAAAACCAATTATATACCGATTGATCAATATTCATTGATTGAACCGGCAATCAACGAAATAGAAAAGAACTTTTTATATAAAAATTTAACAAGCCAGTATTTAGCGTCCATTTGTAAAATAAGTGAGACTCGCTTGGCTCGGCTTTTTAAGAAGAAATTCGGTCTTCCCATAAAAAAGTACATTATTCAAAAGAAAATGAATTGTGCCTGTGAGCTTTTGAGATTAAATAGATACTCGGTTGCTCAAATAGCGGATATGTGTAATTTTTCAGACGTGTACTTTTTCAGCAAACAATTTAAAGCGCACACAGGCACGACACCGACCGAATACATAAAAAATGCTCAATTTTAATAAAAAGGGGCTGTTGCATTAAAGTAAAATTGTACAAAAGAAAGCCTTCTCTTGTGAGAGAAGGGGGACCGCTTTAGCGGTGGATGAGTAGTTGTTTAACTATAAAACACCTCATCCGTCACGCTTTGCGTGCCACCTTTCTCGCTGCGGCTCGGTCACATTGTGGCTCTAACA
>JAFTZI010000002.1 GCA_017461055.1 Clostridia bacterium
ACCGAGAACGAGTACGATGAAAACGGCAACTTAATTAAAGGAACCCAAACGTACTCCGATGGCAGTGAGCGCGTAACCGAGTACAATGAAAACGGTAACCGCGTTAAGGAAACGTACACGGATGCCGAGGGTAACAAAACCGTAACCGAGAACGAGTACGATGAAAACGGCAACTTAATTAAAGGAACCCAAACGTACTCCGATGGCAGTGAGCGCGTAACCGAGTACGGTGAAAACGGCAACGTGAGTAAAGAAACCCAAACGTACTCCGATGGCAGTGAGCGCGTAACCGAGTACGATGAAAATGGCAACGTGATTAAAGAAACCCAAACGTACCCCGATGGCAGTGAGCGCGTAACTGAGTACAATGAAAAAGGTAAACTCGTTAAAGGCACGTACACGGATGCCGAGGGTAACAAAACCGTAACCGAGAACGAGTACGATGAAAGCGGAAACATGATTAAAGAAACCCATACGTACTCCGATGGCAGTAAACACGTAGTCGAGTACGATGAAAACGGCAACATAATTAAAGGAACGAGCACGGATGCCGAGGGTAACAAAACCGTAACCGAGAACGAGTACGATGAAAACGGAAACAGGATTAAAGAAACCCATACGAACTCCGATGGCAGTAAACACGTAATCGAGTACGATGAAAACGGAAATCACATTAAAATCACCTATACCTACACCGATGGCAGTGAGCGCGTATTCGAGTACAATGAAAACGGCAACGTGATTAAAGAAACTCAAACGTACTCCGATGGCAGTAAGCGCGTAACCGAGTACAATGAAAACGGCAACGTGATTAAAAAAACTCAAACGTACTCCGATGGCAGTGAGAGCGTAACCGAGTACAATGAAAACGGCAACCGCGTTAAGGAAACGGACACGGATGCCGAGGATAACGTATTCGTTTTTGAATTCGACGAAAACGGCAACATGATTAAAGAAACCCATACGTACTCCGATGGCATAGAAAGCGTCTTCGAGTACGATGAAAACGGCAACATGATTAAAGAAACATGCACTGATGCCGAAGGTAACGAAACCGTAACCGAGTACGGGTACGATGAAAACGGAAACCTAATTAAATATACGTACACAGATGCCGAGGGCAACAAAACCGTAGTCGAGTACGATGAAAACGGCAACATGATTAAAGGCACGTACACGGATGCCGAGGGTAACAAAACCGTAACCGAGAACGAGTACGATGAAAACGGCAACTGCGTTAAGCAAACGCGCACGGATGCCGAGGGTAACGTATTCGTTTTCGAACTCGATAAAAACGGCAACAAGATTAAAGAAACTCAAACGTACTCCGATGGCAGTAAAATCGTCTTCGAGTTCGACGAAAACGGCAACATGATTAAAGAAACGTGCACGGATACTGATGGCAACGTAACCGTAACCGAGTATGACGAAAACGGAAACCCTGTATAATAACAACGATTGCTTATTTCCAAATTGAGAAATAAATACAAAATAAAAAGAGCCTGCGGCGCACAATGTACGCACGGACTTGAAAAACAGTATGGCGGTAGTCTGCATAACGTAGTCTGCCGCCTTTCTTTGCAATATCGGCTTTTGACCAATGCAATATTTCTTCCCAAATTCAAAAAACTATTGCACTTATAAAATGTGTGTGCTATAATATAGTTAATTTAACGAAAAGGCGATTTTGCCCAAACAATAAGGAGATAGAAATGCTATCTGATATCGAAATTGCACAGAGTGCAAAGCTAAAAAGAATTGATGAAATTGCGGAGCAAATCGGACTTTTGCCTGAGGAATATGAGCCATACGGTCATTATAAGGCAAAAATTACCGATGCTTTCCTTGACAGAATGGCAGACAAGCCAAACGGAAAGCTAATTCTTGTAACAGCTATTAATCCAACACCGGCAGGCGAGGGAAAAACAACAACCTCAGTCGGTCTTGGTATGGCTATGAACAAAATCGGCAAGAAAACCGTCATTGCTCTTCGTGAGCCATCATTAGGCCCTGTTTTCGGTGTTAAGGGCGGTGCCGCAGGCGGCGGATATTCACAGGTTTTACCAATGGAGGACATCAACCTTCACTTTACAGGCGACTTCCACGCAATTACAACAGCTAACAACCTTTTGAGCGCTGTAATTGACAACCACATTCAGCAAGGCAACGTGCTTGGCATTGACCAAAGACGCATTCTTTTCCCAAGAGTTCTTGATATGAACGACAGAGCCTTGAGAAACGTAGTTGTAGGACTTGGTACAAAGGTTGACGGTGTTCCGAGAGAGGATCACTTTATGATTACCGTTGCCAGCGAAATTATGGCAATCCTTTGCTTAAGCGAAAGCATAGCTGACTTAAAGGACAGACTTGGCAGAATACTCGTAGCTTATAAGTACGACGGTAGCCCTGTTTACTGTCGTGACCTTGGCGTAAGCGGTGCTATGGCAGCAGTATTAAAGGACGCATTAAAGCCAAACCTTGTACAAACAATAGAAAACACCCCTGCCCTTATTCACGGAGGCCCGTTTGCAAATATCGCGCACGGCTGTAACTCCGTTCGCGCAACAAAGCTTGCATTAAAGCTGGCTGATTACACAGTTACAGAAGCTGGCTTCGGCGCTGATTTGGGTGCTGAAAAGTTCTTTGATATTAAATGCCGCTTCGCTAATTTGAAGCCTGCTTGCGTAGTTCTTGTTGCTACTGTGCGAGCGCTTAAATATAACGGTGGCGTTTCAAAGGCAGAGCTTGTTAACGAAAACCTTGAAGCACTTAAAAAGGGTGCGGTTAACTTAGAGGCTCATATCGATAACCTTCAAAAATACGGTGTACCCGTTGTAGTTGCAATCAATCGCTTCGGTACAGATACAGATGCTGAGCTTAAGGCAGTTGAGGAAATGTGTATTGCCAAGGGTGCTGATTTTGCTTTGTCCGATGTATTTGCAAAGGGCGGAGATGGCGGTATTGAGCTTGCCAACAAGGTAGTTAGCGCTTGCGAAAAGGAAAGCAATTTTCACGTTCTGTATCCTGACGAAATGTCCATTAAGGACAAAATTATAACAGTTGCCAAGGAAATTTACGGTGCCGGTGACGTTAAGTTTGATGCGGCAGCATCAAAAGCAATTGCAGAGCTTGAATCTCTTGACCCATCATATTCACGTTTCCCTGTTTGTATGGCTAAAACACAGTATTCCTTGTCTGATGACCAGACAAAGCTTGGCAGACCAACAGGCTTTACATTGACTGTAAGAGAGGTTAAGCTCTCAGCAGGTGCAGGCTTTATAGTAGCTTTAACAGGCTCTATTATGACAATGCCCGGACTTCCTAAGGCTCCTGCCGCGCTTAAGATTGACGTTGACGGTAACGGAAAGATAACAGGACTGTTCTGATATGATAAAGGAATTTCATACAACAAGTGTGGAAGAAACCGAAAATGTAGGAAGCGAGCTTGCTCTTAGCTTAGATAAGAGCAAGCCTCACTTTATTGCAATGTATGGAGATTTGGGAGTCGGCAAAACCGCATTTGTGCGCGGTCTTGCATCTGTCTTAGCTCCAAGCGCAAGGGTTAAAAGCCCTACCTACACGGTTGTAAACAGATATAATTCGGAAAAATTACCTCTTTATCACTTAGACGTTTACCGTATTGAGGATGAGGACGAGCTTTACTCCATAGGCTTTGACGATTATGTAAACACAGGCATTTGCGTTGTCGAATGGAGCGAAAATATTCCCGCCTCTATACCAAAGGATGCCATTCGGGTGTCAATTGAAAAAGAGGGCGAAAATTTCGAGGGAAGAAAAATAACAATTGAGGTAAGGTAAATGAAAATTTTGTCAATAGATTCCACAGCCAACACCTCAACCGTTGCTGTTTTGGAAAACGGTACGCTTCTTTCTGTCTATACAGCAAACACAAAAAATACTCATAGCGAAACCCTGTTACCAATGGTTAAATCCCTATTGGAAACCCTTAGATTAACCGTTGATGATATAGACGCCTTTGCAGTGTCACAAGGTCCCGGCTCCTTTACCGGTGTGCGCATAGGCGTTGCCACAATAAAGGGTCTTGCCTTTGGCAAAAATAAAAAATGCGTAGGTGTCAGTACAATCGAAGCGCTTGCGGAAAATCTACGTGGCTTTTCGGGAATTGTGTGCCCGATTATGAACGCGCGCAGAGGACAAGTATACACAGGCGCATTTTTAAACGGTCAGCGCATAATTGGAGATAAGTGTATGATGCTTGACGAGCTTATTCCGATTCTTAAAGGATATAATGAACCGATTTATTTCGTTGGCGACGGTTATTCCTTAATTGAAGATATGCAGGATGAAAGCATTAAGCATACCCCCGAGCCGCTCAGGTATCAAAACGCATATTCGGTTGGCAAGGTGGCGCACGAAAAGCTTAAAAACGGTGACTGTACAACCGATACGGATTTGCGTGTGGAGTATTTAAGAAAGCCACAGGCAGAAAGAGAAAGAGAAGAAAGGCTTAAAAACAATGAATAAACCAATTTTAGTTGCCTGCGACCACGCAGCAGTAGAAATGAAAAAAGAGGTAATTAAGCATTTGGAAGATCAGGGCTACACCTGTATAGATTTCGGCACACATACAAATGCAAGCTGTAATTACCCCGATTATGCAGAAAAGGTATGCGCCGCCATATACGACGGTGAGGGAGATATGGGTATTCTCATTTGCGGCACAGGTATAGGTATGTCTATGGCTGCAAACAAATGTAAGGGTATTCGCGCAGCTCTTTGCAGCGATACATTTTCAGCAAGATTTACAAGGCTTCACAACAATGCAAACGTGCTTTGTATGGGAGCAAGAACAATAGGTGCAGGCTTAGCCTGTGATATAGCAGATGTTTTTGTAAAAACAGGCTTCGAGGGTGGCAGACACCAGACAAGAATTGATATGGTAATGGCGCTTGAAGAAAAACGCTTGAGCAATAATTAATTTTAACTATATACAAGGAGAAAAACAATGAAAAAGGTTTATTTTATTACAGGTAGCCAGGACTTATACGGTGAGGAGTGCTTGCTTGACGTTGCAAAGGACTCAAAAACCATTGCAAAGTATCTTGACAAAAAAATCGACGGAGTAAAAATTGAGTATGTCGGCACAGTAAGAGACGAGGCAAGCTGTGTTGAATATTGCAAAAAGGCATCAAACGATGATGAATGTATAGCGGTAATTACTTGGATGCACACCTTTAGCCCGGCAAAAATGTGGATAAAGGGACTTCAGCTTTTGACAAAGCCACTATTACATTTCCATACACAGGCAAACGAAAAGCTTCCGTATGATGAAATTGATATGGACTTTATGAACCTTAACCAAACAGCTCACGGCGGACGTGAATACGGCTTTATGTGCACACGTCTTGGCGTAAAGCGTGAGGTTATTGTCGGCTATTATAAGCACGAGGACGTTATTGCAAAAATAAAGAAGTTCCTTGACGTTGCAAGAGCAGTTGATTTTTCAAAGAACCTGAATGTTGCTATGTTCGGTAGCAATATGAGAGAGGTTTCCGTAACAGACGGTGACAGAGTAGAGAGCCAAATTAAGTATGGCTGGAACGTAAACTACTACGGTATTGGCGACCTTGTTGCGCTGGTAAATCAAGTAACCGAGGAAGAGCTCAATGCTAAAATGGCGGAATATAATGACCTTTACATAATGAACACAGATAATATCGACGCCGTAAAGGAGCAGGCAAAGTATGAAATTGCTCTTGACAAGTTCTTGACAGCGGGCAATTTCGGCGCATATACAGATACCTTCCAGGATCTACACGGTATGAAGCAGCTCCCCGGACTTGCAACACAGAGAATGATGGCGAAGGGCAAGGGCTTCGGCGCAGAGGGCGACTATAAAACAGCTGCCTTGAATGCTATTTTCTGTGAAATGGCAAAGGGTAGAGAGGGCTCAACAGGCTTTATGGAGGACTATACCTACGACTTTACAAAGGGTGGCGAGGTAGTATTAGGCTCTCATATGCTTGAGGTTTCTCCCGATTTTGCTTCGACTCAGCCAAAAATTGAGGTTCATCACCTTGGAATAGGTGGCAAGGAGCCACCGGCAAGACTTGTATTTGACGGTGTTTGCGGTGACGGTGTTGCTGTATGTATGATTGATATGGGCAATCGCTTCCGTTTGATTTGCGCAAGCGTTGAGCTTGTAAAGCAGCCAAAGCCAATGCCTAAGCTTCCTGTTGCAAGAATTATGTGGAAGCTAAAGCCCGACCACGCAACAGGTGCCGCAGCTTGGATTTACGCAGGCGGCGCACACCACACCGTAGTTTCAACAGCAATTGATGTTGAGGACGTTCGCTTGTTCGCTAAGCTTACAGATACAGAGCTTGTTGTAATCGACGAAAATACCGATCTCGCAAAGCTTCAAAGCGAGCTTGATATGCTCGATTTAGTAGCAAAATTAAAATAAAATAGCGACCAAGGCGCTGCTTTTTGAGCCTACATAATATATATAATGTAGCAATTCTTGAAACGGATATAACGCAAAAGGGCTTCTTAATTGAAGCCCTTTTTATCGAATATCAGTGAATAATTATAAGTGAATATTCATAAAATATTCATAGCAAATGTATTTATTTCACAAAAAAGCTTAAACCGGCAGAGCAGTTATTATATATTTATCAAAAAAATAAAAAATATCTAAAAAAGTACTTGACAAACGGTGAATAAAGATATATAATACAATTCGTAAAAAATGAATAATATTTCATCGGAGGAATTTTAAAATGGATAAGTCAAATATCAAAAAAGTAGTTCTTGCATATTCAGGTGGTCTTGACACCTCAATCATTATTCCGTGGTTAAAGGAAAATTACAATAACTGTGAGGTTATCGCAGTTAGCGGTAACGTAGGTCAGGCAGACGAGCTTGAGGGTCTTGAGGAAAAGGCTATCAAAACAGGCGCATCAAAGTGCTACATTGAGGATTTAACAGAGGAGTTTGTTGACGACTATGTTATTCCAACAGTTAAGGCTGGCGCCTTATATGAGGAATATATGCTCGGTACATCCTTTGCGCGTCCTGTAATCGCAAAGAGAATTGCTGAAATCGCGCTTTCAGAGGGCGCTGACGCAATTTGTCATGGTTGCACAGGTAAGGGTAATGACCAGGTTCGTTTTGAGCTTACTATAAAGGCATTTGCTCCCGATATGCCAATTATCGCTCCTTGGAGAGAGTGGAGCATCAAGTCCCGTGAGGAAGAAATCGAGTATGCTGAGGCACACAATGTTCCTCTTAAGATAAACCGTGAAACAAACTACTCAAAGGATAAGAACCTTTGGCACTTAAGCCACGAGGGTCTTGACCTTGAGGATGCAGGTAATGAGCCGCTTTACGACAAGGAAGGCTTCCTTGAAATGGGCGTTTCACCAATCAAGGCTCCCGATGCACCTACATATGTTGAGCTTGACTTCGTAAAGGGTGTACCAACTGCAATCAATGGCGAAAAGATGAGCGCTAAAAATATTATTTTAAAGCTCAATGAGCTTGGCGGCGCAAACGGTATCGGCTTACTTGACATTGTAGAAAACCGTCTTGTAGGTATGAAGTGCCGTGGCGTATATGAAACTCCCGGCGGAGCAATTCTTTACGCAGCGCACAGCTACCTTGAAACAATCTGTCTTGATAAGATGACAATGCACGAAAAGCAAAAGCTTTCAATCACCTTTGCAGAGCTTGTATATAACGGTCAGTGGTTTACCCCACTTCGCGAGGCTTTGTCTGCATTCGTTGATAAGACACAGGAAAATGTTACAGGTAAGGTAAGACTTAAGCTTTATAAGGGTAACATCATTAAGGCTGGTGTATGGAGCGATTATTCACTTTACTCCGAGGAAATTGCAACCTTCGGTGAGGATAATGTGTATAATCAGGCTGACTCAGCAGGATTTATTAACCTCTTTGGCTTGCCAATCAAGGTTCAAGCGCAGGTTAACGCAAAAAATAAGAAATAATAGCTTACTGTATGCGGTGGATTTTTCCACCGCACATAGTGTTTAGAAAGGGACTTGAATTATGGATAAAATGTGGGCAGGAAGATTTGAAAAGGCGCTTGATAAGCAGGCAGACGATTTCAATTCCTCAATTCATTTTGACAGTAAAATGTACAGGCAGGACATTCGCGGCTCTCTTGAGCATGCGCTTATGCTATGCTCCTGCGGAATTTTAAATCAAACCGAATATGAAAAAATTACCGAGGGTCTTAATTCTATCTCAGAGGACTTAACAAGCGGTAAGCTCACATTTGATATGGATGCTGAGGACATACATATGTTTGTTGAGGCAGAGCTGACAAAGCGCATTGGCGACTACGGTAAAAAGCTGCACACCGCAAGAAGCAGAAACGACCAGGTGGCATTAGACCTTCGTCTGTATATGCGTGATGAGGTGAACAAAATAGTTGAGCTTTTAAAGGAGCTAATTTATACAGTTAAGGAAAAGGCAAAGGAAAATCAAGATGCTATAATGCCGGGCTACACTCATTTGCAAAGAGCACAGCCAATTACCTTTGCGCACCACCTTTTAGCTTATTGTATGATGCTTTTGCGCGACGTTACAAGGCTTAAGGATGCGCTTGCCCGTATGAACTATTCACCCCTTGGCTCCTGCGCATTGGCAGGCACAACCTATCCTACTGACAGAGATATGGTTGCGCAGGGCTTAGGCTTTGACGGTGTTTGTATGAACTCAATTGACGGTGTTTCAGACAGAGACTATTGCATTGAGCTTGAAAGCGCCTTTGCAACTATTATGATGCACCTGTCCCGCTTTAGCGAGGAAATTATACTTTGGTCAAGCTGGGAATTTAAGTTTGTAGAGCTTGACGATTCATATACAACAGGCTCATCAATAATGCCGCAAAAGAAAAATCCCGATATGGCAGAGCTTGTAAGAGGAAAAACAGGCAGAGTATACGGTGATTTAATGGCAACCCTTACAATGCTTAAGGGAATTCCGCTTGCATATAACAAGGATATGCAGGAGGACAAGGAAGCAATCTTTGATGCAACCGAAACAGTAATTAAATGCTTAGAGGTGTTCATTCCAATGATTAAAACAATGACACCTATTAAGGAAAATATGTACAAGGCAGCAGGCAAGGGCTTTATTAACGCAACCGATTTAGCAGACTATCTTACCAAAAAGGGAATGCCATTCAGAAGCGCATACAAAATTGTGGGTACAATAGTTGCTGAGTGCATTAAAAAGGATATAACTCTTGACCAAATGGAGCTTGACGCATATAAATCTCACTCCGAACTGTTCGAGGAGGATTTGTACAGTGAAATTTCACTTGAAAGCTGTGTTGCAAAGAGAATTTCCAAGGGCTCAACAGGTTATGCTTCTGTAAAAGAGCAAATTGCATATGTAGAGGAGCTTTTAAAATGAAAAAAATCTTTATAGATGGAAAAGCGGGCACAACAGGCTTGCGCATAGAGGAAAGACTGTCTCAAAGAAACGATATTGAAATAGTAACTATCCCCGATGAATTAAGAAAAGACCCACAGGCTAAAAAGGAAATATTAAATTCCGTTGACGTTGCCTTCTTATGCTTGCCTGACCAGGCAGCAATGGAGTCTGTCAGCTTAATTGATAATCCAAACGTGGTTGTAATTGATACATCAACCGCCCATAGAACAAATCCCGAGTGGGCATATGGCTTTCCGGAGCTTGACAGTAGCTTTGAAGACAAAATCAAAGCAAGCAAAAGAATTGCAGTGCCGGGCTGTCACGCAAGTGGCTTTATCGCCCTTGTTTACCCGCTTATTAAAAACGGAATAATTTCAAAATCAACTCTTTTAACCGCCCATTCCTTAACAGGCTACAGCGGTGGCGGCAAGAAAATGATTGCCGAGTATGAAAGCGATGAATTAGATATGCTCCTGCAAGGCCCAAGACAGTATGCCTTAGGTCAAAAGCATAAGCACATACCCGAAATGACAAAAATTACAGGGCTTGAAAATGCGCCTGTATTCTGCCCGATAGTCGGCACCTTCTATTCGGGTATGGAGGTAAGCGTACCTCTGTTCAAAAGTCAGCTTTTAAAGGGCGGCATTGAGGAAATTAAGCAAATATATAAGAATACATATAATACCGAAATCGTTAAATACGTAGAAAATGACGACGAGGAGGGCTTCTTGTCAGCTGTAAAGCTTGAGGGCAAGGATTCAATGCAAATTGAGGTGTACGGCAATGAGGACAGAATTCTGTTAGTTGCCAGATACGATAATTTAGGAAAAGGGGCATCAGGTGCCGCTGTTGAGTGTCTAAACATTGTTTTAGGCGAAGAAAAAACAAAAACTCTTGAAATCTAAGGAGAGAGAAATGAAAATAATCGAAGGTGGCGTTTGCGCCGCACAGGGCTTTTCTGCCTCAGGCATACATTGTGGCATACGCAAAAATAAAGGAAAAAAGGATTTGGCTTTGATATATTCCGATACACAGGCAGCCTGTGCATCTGTATATACAACAAACAAGGTTAAGGGCGCGCCCTTAACAGTTACAAAAAAGAATATAGAGAACGGATATGCAAGAGCAGTAATTTGTAATAGCGGAAATGCTAATACCTGTAATGCTAACGGCATCGAAATTGCAGAAAAAACCTGTCAGCTTTTAGGAAAAGCGCTTAATATTGATGCAAGTGATGTAGTAGTTGCTTCAACAGGCGTTATCGGTCAGCCTCTTGACATAACTCCAATTGAAAAGGGAATCCCTTCACTCGTTTCCTCTCTTGGTAATAACAGCGAGGATGCGGCGGAGGGCATTATGACCACCGACACTCGCTTAAAGCAAATTGCAGTAAGCTTTACAGTTGACGGTAAGGAATGTAAAATAGGCGGCATTGCCAAGGGCTCAGGTATGATACATCCTAATATGGCAACAATGCTTGTTTTCATTACCACCGACTGTAATATTTCAAGCGAAATGCTTCAGCTTGCCCTTTCTAGCGACGTACAGAATACCTTTAATATGGTTAGCGTTGACGGAGACACATCAACTAACGATATGGTAACAATTCTTGCAAACGGTAAGGCGCAAAACGCTCAAATCTGTACACAGGGTGAGGCATTTAATGAATTTATGAAGGCTCTTAACACAGTTACAGTATATCTTTGCCAAAAAATAGCAGGTGACGGTGAGGGCGCAACAAAGCTCCTTGAATGCAAGGTAAGCGGCGCTTGTGACGAAAAGAACGCAAAGATAATTGCAAAGAGCATAATTTGCTCCTCTCTTGTAAAGGCTGCAATGTTCGGCTCTGATGCAAACTGGGGACGTGTGCTGTGCGCAATCGGTTACAGTGGCGCAAGCGTTGATGTTAACCGTGTAGATGTATCCTTTAAGTCAGCAAAGGGCGAAATTACAGTTTGTCAAAACGGCGCAGGCGTTGAATTTTCTGAGGAAAAGGCAAAGGAAATTCTTTTAGAAAACGAAATCACAATAGATGTTAAATTAGGTGACGGTGATGCAAGCGCAACAGCCTGGGGCTGTGACCTTACCTACGATTATGTAAAGATTAACGGAGATTACAGAACATAATGGATTTACAGATTACAAATGCTCAAAGAGCCGAAATATTAACACAGGCTCTGCCTTATATTAAGGAATATTACGGAAAAACAATCGTAATTAAATACGGCGGAAACGCAATGATAAATGAACAGCTCAAGGAGCAGGTAATGGAGGATATAGTTCTCCTTCACTTAATCGGAGTAAATGTTGTACTTGTTCACGGTGGAGGTCCTGAAATCACCGATACACTTAAGAAAATCGGTAAGGAATCCAAGTTCGTTGGGGGACTTCGCGTTACCGACAAGGAAACCATTGATGTTGTTCAAATGGTCTTAGCGGGTAAAATCAATAAAACTCTTGTAAACAAGCTTGAAATCAACGGTGGCCGTGCTATCGGTATTTCAGGTCTTGACGGACATATGATTAAGGCTGAAATGAAAAATGAGGAGCTTGGCTACGTAGGTAAAATTACCGAGGTAGACATAACTCCTATTAACGACCTTGTTGAAAAGGGCTATATTCCTGTTGTTTCCACAATCGGCTGTGACGATTTAGGTAATGTATATAACATCAACGCCGATACAGCCTCTGCATTTATAGCAGGTCAGATGAAGGCTGAAAGACTCATCACAATGACAGATATTGAGGGCATCTTAAGAGATAAGGACGACCCACATTCCTTAATTCAGGAAATTGATATTAAAGGCTGTCGCGAGCTTTTTGAAACAGGAGTAATCGGCGGCGGTATGATACCAAAGGTCGAATGCTGCATTGAAGCAATCCGCAAGGGCGTTAAAAAGGTAACGATTCTTGACGGACGTGTGCCACACGCATTACTAATTGAAACTCTCACTAATGAGGGCGCGGGAACAATGGTTGTAGAGGACTTAAATAAATGAGTATTAAAGAGCTTGATAAAAAACATATAGCCAATACATACGCAAGATTTGATTTGCAAATCAGCCACGGAAGCGGCTCCTTAGTGTATGACGAAAATGGCAAGGAATATATAGATTTATCATCGGGAATTGCAGTAAATACCTTCGGTATGGCTGACCCTGTGTTTATAAATGCAGTAAATGAGCAATTAAATAAATGTCAGCATACCTCTAATTTATACTATTCAGAGCCTTGCGTTAAGTTAGCAACACTTTTGTGCGAAAGAACAGGAGCTAAAAAGGTTTTCTTTGGTAACTCGGGTGCTGAGGCAAATGAGTGTGCTATTAAGGTGGCAAGACTATGGGCAAGCGAAAATAAGGGTGAGGAATATTATAATATCATTACCCTTAAAAATAGCTTTCACGGAAGAACAATTACCACATTAGCAGCCACAGGGCAGGACGTTTTTCATAAATACTTCTGTCCCTTAACCGAGGGCTTCTTGTATGCTGAAGCAAATAATCTTGATAGTGTTGAGGCTCTTTTGAAGGACAATAAATGCGCCGCTGTTATGATGGAGCTTATTCAAGGCGAGGGTGGAGTTATGCCACTGTCTTGCGAGTTCGTAGCGGGAGTTAAAGAGCTTTGTGAAAGGTATAACACTCTTTTGGTAATTGATGAGGTGCAAACAGGTAACGGACGTACAGGAGCATTGTATGCTTATCAATCCTACGGTATTTCTCCGGACGTTATAACCACAGCCAAGGGTCTTGGCGGTGGCTTGCCAATTGGTGCTTGTATGATGTTTGAGCGCACCGAAAATGTTTTAGGTGCAGGACTTCACGGCTCAACCTTCGGTGGCAATCCAATTTCCTGTGCGGCGGGTATTAGCATAATTGAAAGAATAGATAATGAATTACTGTCATCAGTTACGGAAAAATCAAAATATGTTTTTGACACCTTGACAGGCTGTGAAGGAATTAAGAGTGTCAGCGGCTTAGGACTTATGATAGGTATTGAAACCGAGGCTGATGCAGGCATAGTTATATCTAAGTGTATGGAAAGAGGAATTTTGCCAATAAAGGCAAAAAACAAGGTAAGACTGTTACCGCCTCTTAACATTCCGTTTGAGCTTTTAAAGAAAGCGATAGAGGTTATTAAAGAGGTTGCAAAGGAGTGCGCACAATGAATTTAAAGGGAAGAGATTTTTTAAAGCTTCTTGACTTTACAACAGAAGAAATAAACGGTCTTATTGACTTAGCAGCAGACCTTAAGGAGAAAAAGAAAAACGGTGTTCTTCACAATACCCTTTGCGGCAAGAGCATTGCATTAATATTTGAAAAAACAAGCACACGTACACGCTGTAGCTTTGAGGTAGCCGCTTACGATTTAGGTATGCACGTAACATATTTAGACCCAAAGGCGTCACAAATCGGTAAGAAGGAAAGCATTGCAGATACAGCAAGAGTTCTTTCTTCTATTTATGATGGCATTGAGTACAGAGGTTACGGACAGGAAATTGTAGAGGAGCTTGCAAAGTATTCAAAGGTTCCTGTATGGAATGGCTTAACTAACGAATTTCATCCAACACAGATATTAGCGGACTTTTTAACCATTAAGGAGCATTTTGGCAAGCTTAAGGGAATAAAGCTCGTATATATGGGGGATGCAAGATACAATATGGGTAACTCATTAATGGTAGGCTGTGCAAAAATGGGACTTGACTTTGTTGCCTGCGCGCCTAAAAAGTATTTCCCTGACCAAGCCCTCATTAACGAATGTGAGAAAATTGCTAAAGAAACAGGCGCAACCCTTTCTTTTGAGGAAAATCCCGACGTAGCCGTTAAGGGCGCAAACGTAATCTATACAGACGTTTGGGTATCAATGGGTGAGCCAACAGAGGTATGGCAGGAAAGAATTAATGACCTATCCCCATATCAAGTAAATAAAGAGCTTATGTCAAAGGCTGACAAGAACGCAGTATTTATGCACTGCTTGCCTGCCTTCCACGATATGAACACAGATGTAGGTCGTGAAATGGGAGAAAAGTTCGGCAGAGTAGATATGGAAGTAACCGACGAGGTGTTCGAGTCCGAGCAATCAATCGTATTCCAAGAGGCTGAGAATAGAATGCACACAATCAAAGCAGTAATGCTTTCGACTTTATAGGCTTCATATTCCGTCGTTGCTACTCAAGTGTGACCTCGACGTACGCAAGTACGCCATCGTCCACACTCTCCGTTGCGTCTAGGACTATATTGCCTATAAAGTCGAAAGTGCGCGGAACAAAGCTAAGACTAAACTATCGCAAGATAGCTATCGTCCACAAACTTCGTTGCGCCTTGAATTTCTGCGCTTCTAAAGCCGAAATTCATCGCCGCCATCGTCCACACTCTCCGTTGCGCCTAGGACTATATTGCCTATAAAATTGAAAGTGCGCGGAACAAAGCTAAGACTAAACTTATCGCAAGATAGCCATCACCCACAAACTTCGTCGCGCCTTGAATTTCTGCGCTTCTAAAGCCGAAAACAAAGCGCATATGAAATAAACACATTAAGCAAGGAGTTTTTTGCTCCTTGCTTTTATCTTTAGGGGTATTGAAATTAAACAGATGCTATGATAAAATATAATAAAAGGAGGTCATATAAATGAAAAAAATATACATTTTATTATTAGCTATGCTTTATCTGTTTTCATTAGTAGCATGCAATGGTAATGATGACATTGTGCCGGAAGGCGAGTATGTTTTAACCGTTGAAGATAAGTATAATAGCCTATATGAGCCTTTGAAAAAATCATACAAGCCGGGGGAAACCATTCTTGTTAAGACACATCTTGTTATGGATGTAGCCACGATTGTGGAGCTAAATGGTGAAAAGCCTATTAAGAGAAGAACAGTACAGGACGAAAACGGACATTATATTTATAATGAATACGAATTTGTGATGCCGCAAAAAGCTTCTGTGTTGAAAATTTATCACAATGAAGGAATGGGAGTGGGCTATAATGTTACCTTAAATGACAACTATGGGTGCGTCATAAATAACGTTTCAGGAATGAAAATGGCAGGGGAAACATATGAAATCCATACTAATATTTACGAGCTTGACATTTTAATTAACGGTGAAGCATTTGTTACAAATGGTAATTATGTTGAAACTGGAGGAACAGGAGATACTGTTTTAAACAATAAAGGCGAGGTACTTTATTATTCGTGGAGCTTCGAAATGATGTCCGAGGACATGACTATTACAGTGAGTGAGCATTGATCTAAAAAACACAATGAAGGGGGAAATGGTTGTGAAAACTAAATTAATAAGAAGCATACCGTATGTTGTATGTATAGCATTAACAGTTATTTTTGGATTTGTATTTTCAAGCCATATAGTGCTTGACTATTCGTCTATTACACCTATATTTATGTCTGTAATTATGATTATACAAGCTTTTATCATAAAGTACAGTACATCGTCAACCAATTTTTCAAACGGAAATTTAAGCAATGACGAGGTCAACTCGCTAACCAAGGCTATTTCCATTGCAACAATTTATGTTCTTCCCTTGAATTTTCCTTTGATTATCTTTTTTGATATGAAAATTAAAATAGTAGTATCATTATTAATTTTGCTGAGCTCTTATGCCATTGGCTTAATTGCCTTTAGGCTTAAATATAGCTCGAAAATAAAAGAGCGACTTTTAAAGGAAAATGCAGCTTTGCAAGAGCAATTAAAAAAAGAGGAAATGGGTCAATTATAGTCAATCTAAAAAAGAAACCTCATTTAATGACACACTATGACAAAATGCCACTAACTCAAAATATGGTAAATTTTGTAAAAAAGTGAGGTTCAATGCGAAAATGCGTTCAAAACAAAAGTATATAGATATGAACATATGAACAAACATAAAGACGAGCGAACTGATTGCGCTCGTCTTTATGCTTTTATACGATAAAATAAACGGGTGACTAATGGAGATGTTCTTTGCGGAGAATTTGAAAATACCGTTAAGTCAAGCATCGCATTTGACTAGTCAAACACAAGCATGGGCTAAGCCCAAACCATTATACAAACAGAAAGGAGCAAGAGTACAAGGAAAAACCTTATATTCTTGCTCTTAGTTTTCTTCTGTCGATATGTCAACTCTGTTGACTCGAAATGTTATCGCTTCGCTAAACTCGATATATTTCCGCTTCGCGTCAATTCGATATGATATAAATTCCTCGTTTGCGTAGCAAATATATCGAACCGCAGGCATATCGAGTTGCGTCAGCAACATATCTAAAATCACGTCAGGGATTTATCTCGAAGCGTGATTGTCCGTTAAGGACATCACGCTAATAGAGCCACCCGTTTTACTTATAGCTTTTTTCCTTTTATAGCTTCCCAATAAGATTTTGCCGCTTGCTCGGTCTTGTTGCTTCCGTACTCATAATATTTTGCATTTTTTATATCATCAGGCAAATATTGCTGTTCCACATAATCGTTTGGAAAATCGTGTGGGTATTTATAGCCCTTGAAAAGAGGTGCTTGTAGATGTATGGGGGTTTCAGTGCCCTTACCGGCTTTAATGTCCTCACTTGCCTTTGCAATAGCTAAATATGCTGTATTTGATTTTGGAGCAGTTGCAAGCATAATTGCACAGTTAGCAAGCGGTATTCTTGCCTCAGGTAAGCCAAGCTCCTTTGCGCTTTGGCAAAGTGCATATGTAATTTGTGCAGCCTGTGGGTAAGCAAGACCAATGTCCTCACTTGCAATTACCTGTAATCGCCTGCAAGCAGAAATTATATCTCCGCCCTCAAGTAACCTCGCAAGATAGAAAACTGCCGCGTCGGGGTCAGAGCCTCGAATTGATTTTTGTAAGCCCGAAAGCAAATTATGGTGAACATCACTATCTCTGTCAAACATTCCTGCGGAAATTGACGGAATAAATTCTCTTGCAATTTCCTCTGTAATTTCATTGTCACTTGCAAAATACGCGCCCTCGAAAAGTGTTAATGCGTGACGCACATCACCGCCGGCACATCCTGCCAAAAACTCTAATGCATCGTCATTTGCAATCTTGGCAAGGGAGTTTTCGCGGTTTAACTCCTCTAATGCCCGTTTTAAAACAGGCACAATTTCTTTTGCCGAAACGTGCTTGAATTCAAAAACAGAGCAGCGCGAAATTAACGCATCATAGATACAAAAATATGGGTTTTCAGTTGTTGAAGCAATCAGAGTTACACGTCCGTCCTCAATAAATTCAAGTAAGGATTGCTGCTGCTTTCTGTTGAAATACTGTATTTCATCAAGATACAAAAGAATTCCCTTAGAGGAAAACACAGAATCGGAGCTTGCAATAACCTCTTTAATATCGGAAAGAGATGCAGTGGTAGCATTAAGCTTAAAAAGCTCCATTTGGGAGTTTTTAGCAATAATATTAGCAACAGTAGTTTTTCCGGTGCCGGGAGGACCGAAAAAAATCATATTTGAAATTCTGCCGGAGCCAAGCATCCTTGTAATCACTCCGCGGGCAGAAACAAGGTGCGCCTGACCCGCAACCTGGCTAAATGACGTAGGGCGCAAAATATCTGCAATAGGCTTGTTGTTCATATATACCTCGTTTAAAATTCATATGCCACTATTTTATCATATAAACATTAAAAAATCAATATACTAAAGTTAAGTAGCTTTAAAGGAGAAAAATATGAACAATGAAAAAAATATAACATTAAAGGAATGTATTCAGGTTTTGTCCCTGTTTTTTATTTTATCAATAATATCGGTTTTAATGCTCTATACAGAATTTGAACAAGGGATAGAGAATTTTTGGCAGGATAAGGAAGAGCATTTGGACGTTTTTGAAAATGAACAATTTAACGACTTAATTGACCTTGATAACGTAGAAATTACTGAGGACGTGTCCGAATTTGATAAAAAAGAGCTTGCTTCAAGATATATGGAATCAAACGGAGAGGTGGATGTGTTTAACGAAATTTTCACCTCAAAAATAAATGGATAAAATCGGCGAGAGAATAGGCATAATAGCCATGCTTATATCCACCCTTTCCTTAAGCGCATCCCCGCACCCCGTTGTATTAATATTGTGCTATTTGATACACGAGTCAGGGCACATAATTATGGCAAAAGCAGTCGGCGCCGAAATGAAAAGCTTTAAAATCGGCACATTGCACCTAAGTATTTCATATGATTGCTCGCGCCTTTCCTACAAAAGGGAGCTTCTTGTTTTACTTGGAGGCATATTTTTCAATTTAATTTCAGCTCTTTTAGCCGTAATTTTAAAAATTGGAGGGGAGGCGTGTGAGTTTTTTGTGGTTGGAAGCATCTCATTAGCGCTTATGAATTTATATCCAATATCAATTCTTGATGGTGGAGGGGTAGTAAAAGCTATCGCATCTATGATTTGGTCGGGGGACGTGGCTGAAAAGATAAGCAAGATTACATCCTTCATATGTGCAATTGTCCTGTGGATAATAGCTGTATATTTTCAAATAGTATTCGTCTCCAATTTTTCCTTATTCCTGATTTCCGTGGTTCTTTTGGTGGAATTGTGCTTTACATATATGTAAAAAACGCACACGTGTCGGGGGATTTTAAAAAAATAAAACTTTTTTTCTTATAACTATTGCACAAACCCTTACAATCTGTTATAATGCAATTGATTTATCGTAAAACGATAAAAGGCAGGATATTTTGTCGTGATAGGTCAATCTGTGAAAGAACGGGGAAGGAAATGAACGAAAAAAAGATCATTGAGCTAAAGAATGTAGCTAAGTCCTATGATGGAGAAATGATACTTGACCACATCAGCTTAGACGTTCACGAAAAGGAATTTGTAACCTTTTTAGGCCCATCTGGCTGTGGTAAAACAACAACTCTTCGTATTATAGCCGGCTTTGTTACTCCGGATACAGGAGACGTGGTATTTGACGGTACAAGAATTAACGATATACCCGCATATAAACGCCATGTAAACACCGTATTTCAAAAATATGCATTGTTTCCGCATCTAAATGTTTATGAAAACATTGCTTTTGCTCTTCGATTGAACAAGGTATCAGAAGAAGAAATATTTGAACGTGTAGAAGAAATGCTCGCAATGGTTAACCTAAGAGGCTTTGAAAAAAGAGATGTCAACCTTTTATCGGGCGGACAGCAGCAGCGTGTTGCAATTGCAAGAGCGCTCATCAATAAGCCAAAGGTGCTTTTACTTGATGAGCCCTTGGGAGCTCTTGACTTAAAGCTTCGTAAGGATATGCAGAACGAGCTTAAAAATATACAGAGAAAGACAGGCATTACCTTTATTTATGTCACTCACGACCAAGAGGAAGCTCTTAGTATGTCCGACACGGTCGTAGTAATGGCAGACGGTAAAATTCAGCAAATCGGTACACCTACCGATATATATAATGAGCCGCAAAACGCTTTTGTAGCTGACTTTATCGGCGAAAGTAACATAATAGACGGTATTATGCTTGACGACTATAAGGTTAGATTTTCGGGACACGAATTTGAGTGTCTTGATAAGGGCTTTGATAAAAACGAAAGAGTTGACGTAGTAGTAAGACCTGAGGACGTGGACGTAACCAAGCCGGGTCAAGGAATGCTTGACGGTGTAGTAACATCCGTAACCTTTAAGGGCGTGCACTATGAAATAATTGTTAACATTAACAACTTCAAGTGGATGATACAGTCAACCGACTATGTAGAGCCAAATCAAAACATAGGTATTTACATAGAGCCCGATGCAATTCATATAATGAAAAGGTCTGAATATTCCGGCAAATTCGGAGACTATTCCTCCTTTAGTGACGAGCTTGAAAAGCTATCTGATGCAAGCGAGGAGGAAGAGTAAGGCAAATGAACAAAAAGAGCTTAATGCAAAAGGCAGCCGCAGCTCCGCATATGGTGTGGTCTGTGCTATTCATAATAGCGCCCTTGATTTTTGTTGTTTATTATGCCTTTACAGACAAGGAGGGTAACCCTACCCTTGGCAATATTACAGAGCTTGCCCAGGCAAGCTACTTAGAGGTTTTTATAAGAAGCGTTTGCTTTGCCTTCTTAGCAACCGTAATATGCTTAATTATCGCCTATCCAATAGCCTACTTTATGTCAAAGGCAAAGCCAAGGACACAAAAAATACTCATAATGCTTGTTATGCTGCCTCAGTGGCTAAACTTCCTCATCCGTACATACTCGTGGATGGCGCTGTTAGAGGACACAGGCATTATCAACACAATTTTAGGCTATATGAACATAGGCCCCTTGCATATGATAAACACATCAGGTGCTGTTATTTTAGGTATGGTATATAACTACCTACCGTATATGATAATTCCGTTACATTCGGTAATCAGTAAAATTGACCCAAGAGTTTTAGAGGCGGCATCCGACCTCGGCTGTAGCCCCTTAAGAGTTCTTGTAAGGGTTGTAATTCCGCTTAGCGTATCTGGTATTGTATCAGGCGTAACAATGGTATTTGTACCGTCAATCAGTACCTTCTACATATCGCAAAAGCTTGGTGGAGGTAACTTTGACCTTATCGGTGACACCATTGAACGACAATTCCAAACCGCCTATAACTACAACTTAGGCGCCGCTATGTCCTTTGTCCTGATGCTCATAATCGTCATAAGTATGGCAGTTATGAACAGATATTCGGGCGAGGATGACGGAGGTGTTATCGTATGAAAAAGAAGGTCTTTGGTAACATCTATACCGTACTAATTTTCTTGTTTTTGTATATGCCGATAGCTGTGCTTATTTTGTATTCCTTTAACGGACTTAATAGCACCAGCGAATTTGAGGGCTTTTCACTTAAGTGGTACAGAGAGCTGTTTAGCGACTCCGCAACACTAAATGCTCTTAAAAACACCCTTATACTTGCAATTTTGTCAGCCATAATCTCTACCGTTATAGGTACAATGGCATCCTACGGAATAAACAAAATGCAAAATAAGCACGTAAAAAGTGCTACCATGTCAGTTACTAAAATTCCAATGGTAAACCCGGACATCGTTGTTGGTATTTCAATGATGCTTTTGTTCGTATTTGTCGGCGGAATAATCGGTGCTAAATCCAACCTTGGCTTTGGCACGGTGTTAATAGCGCACATTACCTTTAATTTACCTTATGTAATCTTGTCCGTTCTTCCCAAGTTTAAGCAAATGGACAAGTCCTTACCCGAGGCGGCACAGGATTTGGGCTGCACACCCATACAGTCCTTTTTAAAGGTTGAATTGCCTGCAATATTACCGGGTGTAATTTCAGGCTTGATAATGGCGTTTACCTTGTCACTTGACGATTTTGTAATCAGCTATTTTACAATCGGAAGCGGATTTGAAACTCTCCCGATAAGAATTTATTCAATGACAAAGAAGCGCGTAACACCCGATATGTACGCACTCTCAACCCTAATATTTGTGTCAATTCTTATTCTTTTGCTTGTATCTAATCTTACCTCTGACAAGAACAGAGAAAAGATGTCTAAAAAAGCAAAGAAAATTACAAAAATTGTAGTCAGCGCAATCTTTGCGGTAATAGTGATTATTACAGCTATTGTGCTTATCGTTACCGCATCAACAGAAACACTTACCCTAAACGTTTATAACTGGGGTGAATATATTTCTGACGGCGGAGAGGACACTCTTGATGTAAATAAAGCCTTTACGGAATACTATGAGGATTGGTATTACAAGGAATATGGCAAAAAAATCAAGGTTCAGTTAAACTATACCACCTATGCAAGCAACGAGGATATGTATGCTAAGCTAAAGAGTGGCGCAACCGGCTATGATATAGTAATTCCCTCTGACTATATGATAGAAAGGCTTAAAAAGGAAGGACTCATTCAGCCTCTTGATTTGAACAAAATTCCAAATTATGAGAACATAATGGAGGAGTTCAGAAATCCATTCTACGATAACGGAGAGGAAAAATATACAGTAATGTATACCTACGGTGTAATCGGTATTGTTTATAACAAGGACCGTTTGAACCAAGAGGACCTTGAAAAAATTGAAAATGGAGAAGCAGGCTGGGAGCTTTTGTGGGACGAGGACTATAAGGGTCAAATCCTTCAGTTCAATAATCCAAGAGATGCAATGGGTACAGCAATGTACTCCCTCGGCATTAATGTAAATACCGCAACCGATGAGGAATGGCAAATCGCCTTTGAAAAGCTAAGAGAGCAAAAGCCGCTTGTACAAAGCTACGTAATGGACGAAATCTTCAATAAAATGGAAGGTGGAGAAGCAGCTCTTGCCGCATATTACGCAGGCGACTGTATGACAATGTCAGCGGCTAACCCATCCCTCGGCTTCTATTATCCGAAGAACGCAGATGGCAAAATCTCCACAAACATTTTTGCAGATGCAATGTGTATTCCAACCGCTGCGGAAAATACAGAGCTTGCCCACGCATATATTAACTTTATGCTAAGCGAGGAGCCCGCAGTTGCCAATGCGGAATACCTGTACTATGCCTCACCAAATAAGCTCGTTGTTAATAACGAGGGCTACCGTGAGAGCTTAGGCGAGGACTACGACGTTATTTACGACAGTGACCTTGAGGGCAGTCTTGAATATATGTTTGAAAACTACGCATATAGAAACCTACCGGACGAAAAGCTTCATCTTTTAAATTCCCTTTGGGAAACCTTAAAGGTTGACTCAGCAGCCTTCGGCGGCGGAATTTATATAGTATGCGCTGTAATTGCAGCAGTGCTTATAGCCTTTGCAATTTATGCCTATATAATCAAGCGTAAGCGTAGAAAGCTATATTGGACACCCAAAGCAAAGGAACAATCCATACAAAAAAGCTAAAGAATGCCTGCTTTAAGAATTTCACTTAGAGCAGGCATACTAATAATATTATGATTGGAGACAAAATATGTTAAGCTTAGATAAATTTCATTTCAGTGCAAGAAACTCCCTTATTTCTGTTGCAAGAGTAAATGAGAGCATAGTTTTACATTCATTACATAACGGAGGAATGGTTCCTCTTATGGAGCTTGGCTTTGACGATGCAGTATCAGAAAAGCTTTTACCCTGGGAGCTTCAGCTCAGCACAGATAAGGAAACACATAAGCTATGCTTGTTTGGCAAGGACGGTGTGTGCTTTTCGGGTAAAGGAATTTCCCCTTGCTTAAAATACATATATATGAAGGGCGTATATAATGCAAATTACATTTATGAGGGTGATAATCTTCTTAAAATTTGTGATTGCTTTACCAATACCGTTCACACCTTCAAAATTCACAAGGGAACAGTATCACTTGACACTAAGGATAGCGAAAGAAGAATTTTCAAGGAATACATCAAAATAGCAGTACTGCCCGATAAGAACGGAGAATACGAGTTTACACTCCGTATAAGCACCAAGGAAAGCTCCGTATATACCGATTCAACCTACGAGGAATATTCCCAAAGCAGAAAGAAGGAATATTTGGCGTGGGAAGAAAAAATGAAGTGCAAAAACGACTGTGAAAAGGCTTGCGCATATGTATTGTGGAGCAATATCGTGTCAAACGAGGGCTATTATGACAGAGAAGCAATTTTAATGAGTAAGTCCGGAATGTGTAAGCTTTGGTCTTGGGATAACACCTTCAATGCCCTTGACTTAGCCGATAAGGATTTCGAGCTTTCGTATAATCAGCTTATTTATCCGTACAGATTTATGGATGCCCACGGCAGAACCCCCGACACCGTTACCACAGTAAATATGGAAAAGGCATTTGTAAAGCCGCCGATTCAAGGCTGGATATATAAGCAGCTTGTAAAAAGAAACAAAAGGTATGAGGATATAGAGCTTATCGAAGAGCTTTATTACTATATGAAAAAGAATACAGATTGGTGGCTGAACTATCGTGGAGAAACACCCTGCTATCATCACGGTAACGACTCCGGAAACGATAATGCAACCTGCTTTGATAAAACCGAAATCATTCAGTCCCCTGACCTGATTGCATATTTGTCAGTTCAATGCGAAGTCTTGTCACAAATGGCAGAAAAGCTTAATTTGTGCACAGACACAAGAATATATAAAATGCTGTCCGAGGAGCTTTTACAAAAGTGCGTAACACATTTCTGGGACGGAGAAATATTCATACGCAACGGTATGACAGAGGAAATATACAGAACTCAAAGCCTGCTTCCTTTAAGAATGATTGTTTTAGAAGACAAGCTCCCAACCGAAATAAAAGAGTATATCTTAAACAAGCTAAAAACAGATTTCCTGTGCCCATACGGACTTGCAAGCGAATCCAAAAACAGCCCATTCTATACAGTCAATGGCTATTGGAGAGGGCCTGCTTGGGGACCTGACCAAATAATCTTTACCTTAGCTCTAAGAAATATGGGTGAAACCGAAATAAGCGAGCAAATTGCCAAGGGCTACAAAAAGGCAATTGAAAAATCAGGCTTCCCGGAAAACCACGACCCACTGACAGGCGAAGCCCTTAAATGCAAAGCATACTGCTGGACAGCCAATGCATATAGACTCTTATAATAAAAAAAGACTTGATAAGGCAAGCCCCTTATCAAGTCTTTTAGCTTAAATGTCAGTTTATAATTGCTCTATATCAAAGTTTTCCCAATTAAAGATTTCATCGTTTAAAAATTCAGTAATTGTCATATCAAAGCCTTTAGCAAGTAAAATTATAGTACTTAATGTAACGGTTTTGTTCCTGCCGTTCATAATACATTGCATACTGCCGTGCTGTATGCCTGATTCTTGCTCAAGACGATATTGGGACATGTTTTTTTCTTTTAAAAGCTTAGAAATTCTATGCGCCACAGCATTGTTTACAGTCATACCACACCTCATACAAAAAATAGGTAGTCTTACCTACATATTATTGTACAGATATTCTATACAAAAAATAAGAAGGTGTACCTACATATTTATGTTGACATTTTCAAATCGTTGTGTTAAAATAACAGTAAGCATATACATTATGCTATGAAATCGAAGGAGAAAGAATATGAAGCAAGTAATTCAAAACGAAAAATACGGCACCATTGAGTTTACTGAAGGTAACTTAATAGGCACTCGAACATTAAGCATAAACGGTGAGTCACTTTCGAAAAAATCAAACAAAAAATTTCAAATGAATGATGGAACAATTGTTGATATTAAGGGTAGTGCGTTTACAGGCATCAAGCTCCATATTAATGACGATGAAATTAAAGTGACCAATTCGGGAACATGGTATGAGTTGGCAATACTTATAGCAGGATTTGTCTTTTTAATGGTGTGGAGCAATAGCGTAGCTCTTTGTTCAATTATCCCTATGATTGGCGGAGCTATCGGCGGCATTTTGTACGCGATAGCGGCTGTGGCGGGCTTTAGCTTTTCCGTTAAACAAAAAAGTCCATTAATAAAGGCTGCTATCTCGCTATGCTCAGTTGTAATAGGTCTTATTCTATGTACAATTGTAGGTTTTCTTGTTGTAATGGCATTGTTATAATTACATAAAAACAAACCGAGTCCGTTTTTGAACTCGGTTTGTTTTTAGCTTAATGATATTGAGTTTTATGATAGTGAGCAAGATAATGGTAAAAAGTCTTGCATTAAACGCCATATTCCGCAAAGGGCACAGCCTCTGCGTTTAGCTTGCTGATTATAAACGGATTCAACTTATATTTAATTTGCGACCTGCGAGTACTTAAACCAATGCGCTCCAATCTTAATACAGAAAAGTCAATATCCTTTTGAACTACTAAATAATATTTTTCGCGATCCCATAGATCTGAAAAAATCATAGTGGACGTATCGGAGTCAAATGTACAGGTCAAAGCATCATCTGAACGGACTGTTTGCAAAATAGAAATAATTTCATCTCTCGTCAAATTAACCTTGTAAACAAATTTACGTGCCGCATAATCGTAATTGATAACACCGTCTGTGGCAACATTATTCTTTTTATGCATAGATAATGTAAAGATAATCGCAAACGAGAATACAATCAAAGCACCAAGTGCAATGTAAATGAAAATTTCCATGAAATCACCTCTTTTGGTTATTATATCATAAATTAAAGGTGGCAACAACTGTATTTTAACAAAAGTATTAAAATTCCACCTCACAATAATATTTATAAAAGCGTAGCATAAAATTTTCAATTAGACTTGCTATTTTGGCGCAAGTACATTATAATAAAGTAATAAATCTATTTTAGGAGGGAGCTTATGTTTAAGACCGAGCTTCATTGTCATTCAAGCGAGGTGAGCGAATGTGCGAGAGTAAGCGCGAGCGAGCTCGTGAAAAAGTATATATCTCAAGGCTATTCCACGCTTGTGCTGACTAATCACTTTGCATCATTTACCTATAACTATTTAAAATGCATCGATTGGCAGGATTGGATCGATAAATACACTCATGGCTATAAAATTCTAAAGGAGATCGCAGGAGACAAGCTTGAGGTGTTACTCGGTGTGGAGCTTCGTCCCGTGAACTCTCCTAACGATTATTTACTTTATGGCGCGGACGAAGCATTTTTACGAGAGCACGAATGGCTCTTTCGCTTATCCGTTGAAGAACTATCACGCGTAACACGAGAAAACGGTATTTTGTTGATACAGGCTCACCCGTTTCGTAATAATATGTGTATAAGCTCGCCTGGCTTGTTAGATGGAATAGAGGTCTATAACGGAAGTGCTCTCGGACATTATAAAACAGATTCTCGAAATGATATTGCTCTTGCATGGGCAAAAAAATTCGACCTGCTTTGCACCTCGGGCTCAGACTTACACTATCCCGACGATCCCCCATGCGCGGGAATTTTAACCGAACAGAAAATCAGTGATGCTTCCACGCTGGTGCGCGTTCTTAAAAGTAAAAGCTATTCTATTATTGGTGAATAAGGCACGAAAAAGGTGATGACACATCAAGAAAGCCCCAAAAAGTGAAAAAAGCAACCACTCTTTACCTAAAAGGTAGGAGTGGTTGTTTTTTTGTGATATATAATTAAACTTTACGTAAGGCTCTTCAGTTTATTGAGGTACAAATTTTGCAGAGTGAAGCAAAAATAGCTCCAACAAAGATCGTGATGTCCGTGTTGGAGCTTTATTTGTTTTGCAGCTTTCAATTGTCGTTTTCTCTTGGACTTAGCTGATATCCTTATGAGAAACTACCTTTTGCTCTCTCTTTTTGTTGGCAGAGCGTATACTGAAACCCTTTAGCAAGCCGAATGCTTTATATAGGGACTTAAAACGTTAATGGAAACAAAACGTCAGTCTTCGGTTATAAAGCATTATCCTATTTGTGTGATTACAAGGTGTGCTGATACTGGTCGAGTTCCGCCTGCCAAAGGTGTAATTGTAAGAGCTGCAGCGTTGCCCGCAGGATTGCGTACCGTCAATATAGAGTTGACAGTTGTGGTAGTAACGACAGCCATTCCCACAATTTGTGAGGTTCCTGTGGCGCGGCCCGCAACGGTATAGGCCAAATCTTGACCGTTCAAGGTAAGCATTAACTGTCCCGCCTCGGTAACACTGACTTGAAATAGAATCTGATAGGCTCCGATAGGACCAAGATTGAACGAGGACGGACCGAGGCGCCCGATGTTCGTATTAGCGATTGGACCGTTTTGCGGAAAGCTTACATCAGTACCCGGAGCAACAGTTGCTGAGTTATCAGGTGGCATTAATGCGTAAAAATCGGCATAGCTAAATACGCCGCCCGGGAGCCCCTGTGGACCTTGTGCGCCCGTATCACCAACAGGACCCTGCGGACCTACTGGACCTTGCGGACCTACGGGACCCGTAGCACCTACTGGACCTTGCGGACCTTGAGGACCTGTATCACCTACTGGACCTTGCGGGCCTTGAGGACCTTGTGGACCGATAGGACCTGACGCACCTGTAGGTCCTTGTGGACCTACAGGACCGATATCACCTACAGGACCCTGCGGACCTATAGGACCTTGTGGACCAACGGGACCGGTAGCGCCTTGCGGACCTGTGGAACCCGTCGGACCAACCTCACCCTGCGGACCTTGTGGCCCGGGAATACCTTGAAGACCTTGCGGCCCCTGCGGACCAACTGGACCGACCTCGCCTGTAGGACCTTGTGGACCGATTGGACCGGTTTCACCTATTGGACCCTGTGGGCCTTGCGCACCTGTCTCGCCTGCGGGACCTTGCGGACCAACTGGACCTTGAGGACCCGTGGGACCTGGCTCACCTGCTGGACCTTGTGGACCTGCTGGACCTACGTTACCTGTGGGTCCTTGTGCACCGGTTGGACCTTGTGGACCTTGTGCGCCTGTCTCTCCTACTGGACCCTGTGGACCGACAGGACCCGCATCGCCTTGAGGACCTTGTGCGCCGATAGGACCTTGTGGACCTTGAGCTCCGGCAGGGCCCTGTGGACCGGGCAATCCTGTTTCACCTCTTTGACCTTGAGGGCCGACTGGACCTCGCGGACCCACCGGACCTTGTGATCCCGTAGCGCCTCGTGGACCGGGAGTACCTTGCGGTCCAATAGGACCTCTGGGACCGGGTGGACCCATAGGACCCTCTGGTCCGGGAGGACATATTACACATGGATTTTCATCTTTATCATGGCAACCGTCGCAACAAGACGGCTGATTGTTGCAGTTATTTTGAGAACCATTTTGACAGCTGTCACAATGGCGATCACTGGCACTTCTCATAAACGGATTTTGTCTGCTCATAAAATTATCTCCTTTGTTGATTTTGGTGAAGCACCATTACATTATATGTCGTTTTTGGACGAAAAGCTACTATGAGTCGAAAACGGACGGCAGAATAAAACAATCAGGGAGATAAAGTACAGTTCTTCGTCTCCGTTTTAAGCTGAACAACAGAGATACAATACATTGCCTATGGCAATGATCTACAACGAGCCTTACGCATGCAAGCTCACGGGTCGTATGTTCGAATCTAAAAAAGACAGGCTGTCTTTTTTGTTGGCGGAGAAAGTGGGATGAAAATCGAACTAAGATATTTACTTTATTCCGAATAAGTGATATAATATTTTATATTTCAAAATCTTGGAGGCAAAAATGATTAAGACAATTGAAGAATACATAAAAGAAAATTTATCTGCAAGCGACCAAGAAATCGCTTTAGAATTTGTAAAATATTTGAGAGAAAAGAATTTGGAGTTTTACAAAGACGAAGGTGCTTGTTGGAAAGACAAGATTTACTATTGGATTAGATATAATCAAGAAAAATGCGTATGCTTTATAGCAATTAAAGACCCCGAAGAGCCTGACAGAAATTGGACTGTTTGGTCGGATGATATAAGCTCTGATTATCTTGCAAACTACCCAATAGAAGAAAATTTGAAAGAAACAGCTTGGAAATATGTTGACCAATGTGGCTTATG
>JAFTZI010000065.1 GCA_017461055.1 Clostridia bacterium
GTGATTCCATACAACCTAACGGTTGATGCCATACCAAGTCTGCGACTTGGATAAATAAACGAAAATCGAACACCGAAGTGTTCGATTTAGGTTTATTTTGGTGACCCGTACGGGAATCGAACCCATGATTCAGCCTTGAGAGGGCTACGTCTTAGCCGCTTGACCAACGGGCCATTTGCTTTTTGCTTACGTATTATAACATATGTTTTTGTATTTTGCAAGTGTTTTTTTATTTTTTTGTAAAAATATTTCTATTAAATGTGTATTGAAATAGATGGGGGTGTATGGTAAAATGGTTTTAATGATGTTTTGAGGTGATTTTATGAATCAAGCTTTTAATCCGTATATGCCGCTAAATGAGTATGTGCCTGACGGTGAGCCGCACGTTTTTGGGGACAGGGTATATGTTTATGGCTCTCACGACAAGGAAAATGGCGATGCCTTTTGTATGCTGGATTATGTTACATATTCGGCACCTGTTGATGATTTAAGAAGCTGGCGATACGAGGGAGTTATATACAGGGCGAAAAACGAGCCGAATTATGAAAGATTTCCCTATATGTTTGCGCCCGATGTAGTCAAGGGAAATGACGGAAGATATTATTTATACTATTCCTCTGCGTATCATTACCCGGATTGCTCCTATGTTATGAGTGTGGCTGTTTGCGACACTCCCTGCGGTAAATTTGAATTTTTGGGCTATGTTAAAAATCCTGACGGAAGTATTTTCACAGACGGAGTTATATTTGACCCAGGACTGTTAAACGACAACGGTATAATTCGCCTTTACTACGGTATGCAATGGGATTTTGAGGAAATTATGGACACAGAGTCGGCTATTTTAAAGCAAATGGACATGTTTCATAAGACGAAAGAGCAGGTTATAAACGGTGGAGAAGGGGTAATGGGCGCGTTTACGGTAGAGCTTTGTGACGATATGCTGACCGTAAAGCAAAAGCCAACTCGTATTTTACCACGCCACGTCAAGGGCACGGATTTTGAGGGGCACGCATTTTTCGAGGCAAGCTCAATGAAAAAAATCGGTGATAAGTACTATTTTATATATTCCACCTTTAACAACCACGAGCTTTGCTATGCCACAAGCAATTACCCTGACAGAGATTTCAAATACGGTGGCGTAATCATATCAAACGGTGACATTGGCTTAAATGGCAGAAAACCACAGGACAAGCTAATGCGCACAGGTAACAATCACGGCAGTATTGAGCAAATCAATGGAGAATGGTACGTTTTTTACCATCGACACACTACAAAAACAGAGCTTTCACGTCAAGGCTGTGCCGAAAAAATAGCTATACTCCCAAATGGCTCAATTCCACAGGTGGAAATGACCTCTTGCGGACTAAACGGCGGGCCATTAGTGGCAAAGGGTACTTACCCTGCCATAATTTGCTGTAACCTCACAAATGGGCATATGCCACAGGGACACTGCGTTGATATGACGCTTCCGCACATAATTTGCAAAAACGGTGAACGCTTCATTTCCGAAATTGAAAGCGGCACTTTAATAGGCTATAAATACTTTTCAGTGGGGGACGTGTCTGAATTTTGCATAAAATACCGCACCTGTATAGGTGAGCCCAAGGGGAAAATATCGGTTTATTTCGGTGAAATATTAGGCGGCGAAATCACAATTGAGCCAAAAGCCGATTGGTGCGATTGCGCTAAAACAAAAATCTCTGTTCCAAGCGGCACTTACCCATTATATCTGAAATATGAGGGCGGGGGCTACATAGACATTTTAGATATAACATTTATTGAATAAATATTATTGACAATTCAGCTTTGTTGTGATAGAATAGTCTAAACACAGTGAAAAAGAGGAGTAACAAAAAAGAGCCTTGCAGAGAGCTGACGGGCGGTGCAAGTCAGTAGGGGACATTTTGTGAAGTAGCTTTGGAGTGGTGGCGGCGAAATAGCAGTAGCTGTCAACGTGCGCTCACGTTACAGAGTGAAGAGTGTACAGCTTTTAGCTGTAAATTCAGGTGGTACCACGCATTTTTGCGCCCTGTTGCTTTACAGGGCGCTTTTTTATTAGCTAATAATGCAAGGAGATAGATTATGAAAGAATTAAACAAAACCTATTCCCCAACCGAGTTTGAGGAAAGAATTTACAATAATTGGTGTGAAAAGAAATATTTTACCCCTGTTATTGACCGTTCAAAGCCACACTATTCAATAGTAATTCCGCCGCCAAATATTACAGGACAGCTCCATATGGGACATGCTCTTGATAATACCTTGCAGGACATTCTCATTCGTTACAAGAGAATGAGTGGCTTTTCAACTCTTTGGCTTCCCGGCACAGACCACGCATCTATTGCCACAGAGGCAAAGATTGTTGAGGCTATGCGCAAGGAAGGCGTTACCAAGGACGATATAGGAAGAGATGGCTTCCTTGAAAGAGCTTGGGCTTGGAAGGAGCAATACGGAGGAAGAATTATTTCTCAGCTTAAAAAGCTTGGCTCATCCTGTGACTGGTCAAGAGAGCGCTTTACAATGGACGAGGGCTGCTCCGAGGCAGTTAAGGAGGTATTTGTTCGCCTTTACAACAAGGGTCTTATTTATCGCGGAGAGAGAATAATTAACTGGTGTCCCCATTGCTTAACCTCAATTTCCGATGCTGAGGTAGAGTATGAGGACCAGGCAGGACATTTCTGGCACATTAAATATCCGTTCAAGGACGGTAGCGGCTATCTTGAGTTTGCAACAACCCGTCCCGAAACTATGCTTGGCGATACTGCTGTTGCGGTTAACCCAAATGACGAAAGGTACAAGGATGTCATAGGCAAAACACTTGTAATTCCGCTAATTAACCGTGAAATTCCTGTTGTTGCAGATGAATATGTTGAAATGGATTTCGGTACAGGCGTAGTTAAAATTACTCCTGCCCACGACCCTAACGACTTTGAGGTTGGTAAGCGTCATAATTTGCCAATTATCAACGTAATGACTCCCGATGCAAAAATTACAGAGGACTACCCCGCATATGCAGGAATGGATCGCTTTGAGGCGAGAAAGGCTATTGTTCGTGACCTTGAGGAGCAGGGCTACTTAATTAAGGTAGAGGACTACTCACACAACGTTGGCACCTGCTACCGTTGCGGCACAACTGTTGAGCCAAGAGTTTCACTCCAATGGTTTGTAAAAATGGAGGAGCTTGCCAAGCCCGCTATTAAGGCTGTAAGAACAGGCGATATCAAGTTCGTTCCCGAAAGATTTGAAAAGAACTATTTCCACTGGATGGAGAACATTCGTGACTGGTGTATTTCACGTCAGCTATGGTGGGGACACAGAATACCTGCCTTCTACTGTGACGACTGCGATGAAATCGTAGTTACTAAGGAGGGTAAGGCGACTTGTCCTAAATGCGGCAAGGAAATGCGTCAGGACCCTGACACACTTGACACATGGTTCTCATCTGCCCTTTGGCCATTCTCCACCTTGGGCTGGCCGCGCGACACAGAGGATTTGAAGTATTTCTATCCTACAAGCACTCTTGTAACAGGCTATGATATTATTACCTTCTGGGTATCAAGAATGATATTCAGCGGACTTGAGTATATGGGCGAAAAGCCATTTGATACAGTACTTATTCACGGTCTTGTGCGTGATGCGCAGGGACGTAAAATGTCCAAGTCCTTGGGCAACGGTATTGACCCGCTTCTCATTATTGAAAAGTATGGCGCAGATGCACTCAGATTTGCTCTTGCAACAGGTAACTCTCCGGGAAATGATATGCGTTTCTCCGATGAAAGAATTGAAAGCGCAAGAAACTTTGCAAACAAGCTTTGGAATGCAGCGCGCTTTGTTATGATGAATCTTGACATTGAAAGCGTTGAAATGCCAAAGGAAAGCGACCTTGGCATTCAAGACAAGTGGATACTTACAAGACTTAACGGATTAATTAAGCGTGTAAGAGATAACCTTGACTCATACGAGCTTGGCATTGCTCTTGGCGAAATTTACAGCTTTATTTGGGACATTTTCTGCGACTGGTATATTGAGCTTTCCAAAACAACTCTGTCCTTGAAGGGAACAAAATCCAATATCGTTTCTCAAAATGTAATTGTATATGTGCTTGAATCGCTTTTAAAGCTTCTGCATCCGTTTATGCCATTTATCACAGAGGAAATTTATTTGTCATTACCTCACTTTGAAAGCTGTGAGAGCATTATGATTTCCACTTACCCTGAGGTAAATGAAGCATACAATTTCGCAGACGAAAGCGAAACAATGGAAAGAGTAATAGAAACAATTCGCGCAATTCGTCAAAGAAGAACAGAAATGAACGTTCCACCGTCAAGAAAGGCAAAAATATTCATTTCTACAAAATATAAGGACAGCTTTAACGATACAACTGCCGAGTTCTTTAAAAAGCTTGCTTCTGCATCCTCTGTTGAGGTCGTTTCCGAATACACAGGAGAAAACGCAGTACAGATAATCACTCACGCATCAACCGTTTATATTCCAATGGCTGAAATGGTTGACACCGAGAAGGAAAAGGCTCGCTTGAACGAGGAGTTAAAGAAGGTTGAAAACGAAATTGACCGTCTTGTAAAGAAGCTTTCCAATGCCGAGTTTGTAAGCAAGGCACCCGAAAAGGTAGTTAATGGCGAAAAAGCAAAGCTTGAAAAGTACGAAAGCCAAAAGGCAGGTATATTGGAAGCTATAAAGGCACTCTAAAAGAGGCTGTTGCATTTAAGTAAAATTGTACAAAAACAAGCCTTCTCCCACCGGAGAAGGCTATTTGTTTATATTGTACAGTTGATTTTCTTAAAGCAACAGCCTTTTTTATTTATAGATTTTATACTTCAAACGCATATTATCTGCAATCATTGCAATAAATTCGCTATTGGTTGGCTTGCCTCGGTTGTTTTGGATTGTGTAGCCGAAATAGGAGTTAAGGGTGTCCACATCGCCTCTGTCCCAAGCTACCTCTATTGCGTGACGGATGGCGCGTTCAACACGTGATGTGGTTGTGGAATATTTTTTAGCAACAGATGGATAGAGAATTTTTGTAACAGAGTTAATTATTTCGTTGTCGGAAATTGTCATAAGTATTGCAGTTCTTAGGTATTGATAGCCCTTTATGTGCGCAGGCACACCGATTTGGTGAATAACCTTGGTAACTTGAGTTTCCATATCCTCTTGGTAGCCCTTTTGCTCTGTGCTGCTGCTCATATCTCTTTGCCTGTAAAGAGTGTCGATATGCTCGCTTAGACTTGTAAAATCAAAGGGCTTCATAATACACATAGAAGCTCCTGCATTTGTTGCATCAACAAATACATTCTGGCTCGAAACCATAGACGCCATAATAAAAGACGGAGGCATATCGGGCGAAAAGTTAATACCCTTGCAATTTCTGATAAGACCTATTCCGTCAAGCTTGGAAAGCCATATATCAGCAATAACAATGTCAGGATGATTTCTGCTGATTTTGATAAGCGCTTCCTCTCCGTTTAATGCCTCGTCAATGTAACGGTAGCCCTTTCTGGCAAGAGCTTCCTTTGTGGAATGGCGAGTTTGAGAGTTCTCGTCTGCAATTAAAATCTTTGCATTAATTTCCATTTTTATCTCCTTTTATACTAATTATTTGGTATATCTGTAAAATTTTACCAAATACATTTTACCATATTATTCCAATTAATTCAACAATTACTTGTCTGTCAAATTTTACAAAATTTTTCATTTATATTTGTTAAATTTATACAAATATGTAAAATTATGGAAAAGATATAGTAAAAAAAGGGAAAAAGGAAGAACGGATTTTTAAGGGTGGATTTTGTGAAAGAGAAGCAATAAATTAAAATTGCAAATAAAAATAGCCCTCATTACACAAAATGTAAAGAGAGCTATTTTGTTTTGGTGAAATGACAGTGGCATTAAAGGCCACCCATTCCCAAAAGCATAACAAAAGCAAGAGCCCAAGAAATTAAAGCGGTAACGCCACACGCTTTGGCTCTTTTTGGTGTTTTGCCATGCATAACAGGCCAATATATAATGCCGAACAACGGAATTAAAAATGAAAGTATGCATAATCCTACACTCACGTTATCAGTGATTGTGGAAGTGGTATTTGCGTTTTTTGTAGAACAACCACAATGAACACAAACTACTGCATCATCATTAATTTGTTTTCCACACTTTGAACAAAACATAGTCATCCTCCCTTCCATGATTGTTGTCGAATAAAAGTATTTAGATATTGTACGTGGCAAAATAGAAATGGTATAGGTTATGAGAAAAAGAAAAAAATAGTTGTTATTAAAATAACTATAAATACAATTCCAAAAATAAATTTTAGGTTATTTTCAGTTTCCTTAATTCCATTCATTTCTTGTTTTTGCTTGCCTGCATCAGTTTCACATCCGCAATTCATACAGATGGTTGCGTCTTCGTTTATATAAGCGCCACATTTGCTACAATACACAATATCACCTACCCTTACATCTCAATAATAACATAAAAAAACGTTTGTGTCAAGTATTAATATCATTTTGATAATGCAATATTCAATATGATATTGTAAAATAACAATGAGGTGAGAAAATAATGATATGCGATAGGATTAAATTATTAAGAGAAAAAAGTGGTATGACGCAGTCGGAGCTATCAAGAAAGCTTGGTATAACACGTTCCGGTGTTAATGCGTGGGAAATGGGATTATCCATACCGTCAACACAGTATGTGGTTGAGCTCGCCTTGCTTTTTAACGTATCGACCGACTATTTGCTTGGATTGAATTCGACTGCCACAGTATCTGTTGCAGGCTTGCAAGATAGGGAAATTGCTGCAATAGTAGAATTAATTAATTGCTTAAAAGGTAATACAAAATAAAAGAGTTGTTACAACGCTGTCTTTGATTTACAGTGAGAGGTAACAACTCTTTTTTAGCAAATAATAAAAACCCACCGGCTTATTGAAGTTCACTTCGTTATTTTTGGGTTTTCTGTATACAACAAAAAAGTGGGAAAACTCCCAATACCATTAAGTTAAGAAACGAGCGAAAATAGAAAAAGCACCTATCATTGAGTTAAAACGATGATAGGTGTACTTTTTTGTAAAAATAGGTATGACAAAAAGACAGGTGATAAATCTGTCGAAAAAATATTGCAAA
>JAFTZI010000066.1 GCA_017461055.1 Clostridia bacterium
AAGTGAGGTTGAAAAAATCAAAATGTCAAAGGAAATGAACGGAAACGAAAAGGATGTAATCGTAAACGAGGTAAAGGCTGAGGAAACAAAACAGCTTTATGTAACACGTAAGGCTTTCGGCAAGTCAAAGGACGGTCAAAAAATAGTATATGACTATTTTGTTGACGGTGAAATTTCTGTTACACATCCAGTATCAAAGGAAATTATAAAGAGAAAGGTTAAGGCTAATATGAAGCCTGCTGATATTGGTGGCTATGAGCTTATTGATATTATCTTCTCTGTATATGGTGATAGTGCACCACTTGTAGTCAAGCCATTTGAGTTTGACGGTGTTAAGGGTGTTTCCTATGAGGTAGCACTTATCAATGCTGATACAGGTGAAATAGAACTTTCTGTAGCTATGAAGCCTAATGCTTCATCAGATAAGTCTATACTTGCAAATTTACTTAACTGATTATCAAAAATAAATATATGTGAGGTGTTTTAACTTAACAATGCTAAGAAAAATTGGTCTAATTCTTCTAATAATTCTTGCGTGTGTAGGTGTTGCTGGTATGTGCTTCGGTGTTATAAATAACATCCGTTCCACCAACCCAGATAACATCATTAACGTAGAAAATTATGATGAAGGACTTACTGCTGAACGTGAGGACGGTATAACAGTTTCAACATCTGATGACGGTCAGATTACTGTAAAGGGTAAGAATGAAGCTGAAACAGATGTAGAAATTAAGGTATGTGATGTAACACTTGCTAAGGGTGAGTACACAATTTCATCCTCTGCAAAGGGTGTAGCTAATGATACATATTACCTCTGTCTTAGAACAGGCGAGGGTGAAAGTGCTGTAACAACTCTTGCAGATACTGCTGATAAGTCCACTATTACCGTTGAAGCTGACGATACAGTATATACCGTTTATATTGTAATCTGTGCAGGTGCTGAAATTGATACAACATTCAAGCCTGTGCTTGTTAGTGGCGCTGAAGCTGGTAGCTTCTACGTTTATGGTAAGTAATAATAAATAAAATTAAAACGGTCTTATGCTATAGTAAGACCGTTTTTTCAAACAGAGGTGTAAAAATGAAGAAAAAAATATTATGTGTAGTCTTTGCTATGCTTGTGCTTCTGTCGGTGTTCCCTCTGTCTGTCTTTGCTACATCCACTAATGCAGAAAGCTCTGACTTTGGTTATATGGACTTGTCGCAAACTGAAATTGAATACGATTTCAAATATATTTTTGCTGGCAAATACAATATAGAAGATTACGGAGCTAATGTAAAGGATGAAAGCTTGCACTTTTTATCTGCTATGGAAAGCCAAGGAGCTGACGGAAAAACGGAGCTGTACATTTACATATATAATCCGTCAAGAAAGCAAATTGTAAAAGATACAGAATGGGACAAGCTTAGTCTTGCAAGATATACAAGTCCAAGTGATGATAAACGAAATGAGTATAGCAAGCAAGATATTACTTTAGTAAAGACACACGGTGCTACAAGTGATACAGATACAGTAACAAATGCTGTGCTCTTAAAGTATAAGCTTGATAGCACACAGGCAATTTATGGCTCAGTAGATAGATATTATCGACTTGCTGATATTGAGTTACAAATATCTGGCGAAGCAAATGCTACAAGTTTTATTGCAGGTAAGCAATACAAGTTTTTCAATGATAGCAAGGGCTATATTAACTGTACTGTTCAAGACTTGACTACTCTTGAAATGGATGCGTTCCATACGTTCTATAGAGTAAATACTGACGGTGTTGATAGATATACAGATATTCAGTCTGTATATTTTGCAGTACCAAATAAGTGGCTTGAAATGTATGGAAATCTGTACAGTATGAATGTTGAGTGGTATAGATATTCAACAAATAATGCGCTTGTTGTTAGTAATAGCTCTGTTTACAACCTGTTCAAAAGCTATTACTTGAATAATAAGACATCTAATTTTAGTTATTCTGTTCTCTATAAACAATATTTCCCTTTTAATGACTTTGTCTATGATTATTACACCTATGGCTATAATCTTGAGAATTTAAGTGATTGGGTATATTGGGACACAGACCATTTGCTTAATATTAAGGGTGAAGAAACAGGAAAGGTCGGCTATCAATGGTCTGACGCTGGTTGGGCGCAGTTGATACCTGATACTGTTGCACCTAAAGCAAGCAAATACGATTTGCCTTTAAGTATGGTTTTCTACTCAAATAATATTGAGGGTTATGAAACTAAAGCTTTAGAGGGCAAGGAAATTCTTGCTTACATAGAAAGCGAAAACTGGGACAGCTCTTTGTTTGACGGTAGTCGTGAATACGTTAAGAAAGAGTTTACTGTTGAAATGAATGACTCTTTAGGTGTTTATGAAATGTGCACAGGCTGGGAAAAGTTTTGGCACGGAAATGTTTACGAAAAATCTACAGGCGAAATGGTAACATTTGAGAGATTTCAGCAGGTTGATTTGAATGACTTGGAAAAAATGAGTATTGAGGAATTTTCCCAGTATTACAAGATTGATGAATATGATGTTGAATGTACTGAGGGCGACTGTGGTGAGTGCTTTTCTTGTCAAACAAAAAAGGACTTATACAAAGATTGCACTTGGTTTTTCCTCAGATATGATACTACAAATTATCAATCTTACGACAGTAACGTAATTAACAATGGCTCTGGTAACGAAAAGGTATGTAATTCTTTTATGTTCAATACTGATGTAGTTCGTAACTTTGACACTATTGATATTGGCTTCAAAAATGTTGATGAAAATGGTGTTGAAACTATAACAGTATTTCCTATTGGTCGTTCACCTACAAACTTTGTAGCTGACGCTTGGACTCCAAGTGAAAAGCCTGTAATTGACTTAGGTGATATTCTTGACCCTTGGGCAGAGTTTTTTGAGAAGCTTGAAAAGATTTTAACAATAATTCTTTGTGTGGCTCTCTTTATCATTGTTGTACGTATTATATCTTTCTTTGCTCCTTTATTTAAGGTGTTCAAAAAGAAAAATAAGGCTAAAAAATCTAATAGTGGAAAGGAAAAGCAAAAGAAATGAAAAAGAAAATATTGTGTATAGTATTGTCTGCTGTGATGGTATTGTGCTTTGCTTTGACTGCTTTTGCTGAAAGCTTATCAACGGAAGCAGGTGCGAATTATGATGAAAGCCATAATAGTGACAAGTGCTGTCAAGAGGACGGAACTACAGATACAAGTGGTGCAGATAACCACTATAATGAGGGCTATAATGACGGTTATGCTGACGGTTCTGCAAATGCTGGTGGCTATACAGATAGTGATGTACAAAGTGCTATTGATAGTGCTCTTGAAGAATACAAAAATGGTGCAGGACAGGCTCTTGTTGATGACGCATATACAAGTGGTAAGACTGACGGTGTAAATGAGTTCAAAGGTTCACAGGAATATGAGGACTCTTTAGAAGAACAGTATCAAAATGGTGTTGATAGTGGCTATCAATCGGGTTACGACCAAGCCTATGATGACGCAGCAGAAGCTATGTATGATAAGGGTGTAGCTGACGGATACGCAGATTTTAGAAATACAGAAGAATATCATAATTCTTTGACTGCTTCTGCAGACGGAGCATATGCACAGGGCTATACCGAGGGTTACAATGACGGACACGATACAGGTGTTGAAAAAGCTTCTGAGGGAGCTTACGACCATTCACGTGTAGTATCGTTGATACTAATTTTAATTGCTGTAGTAATTCTATCTTTTGTTATTACAACAATTCAACTAAGCAAAAAGAAAAAAAGCAATAAGAGGTAATTTGCTATGAAAAAATCAAAATTAAAGGTTGTACTAATTGTACTGCTTTGTTGCCTTGTATGCGTTCCTATTGTTGTTGGGTGTACTCGACTTGTAAATTCTGATGGAAAACAGGATGAACCGATTGTTGATAACGAAAATAACGAAAACGTTGAAAACGAAACTGGTACAGGTACAACAGAAAACGAAAACGATAATTTAACTGATGATGAAACTGAAAAAGTAAGCACAGTTGAAATGATTACTGCTGATGACGGAACTATTACGATTAAGGGTAAAAACGGAACTGATAAAGAGGTTGTATTTTCTGTATTTGCTGGAACTCTTGAGGCTGGTAGATATGAATTTGTTACAGGCTTAGAGGAAAGCAACGATTATTATTTTGCTGTTGGTCACGGTGCAGATTTTGAAAGCTCTGAATTGATGAGCGCTGATAGCTTCACTATTGATACTACTGGTGATTATTCAATTTACGCAGTTGTTTCAAGTGGTGCTGAGGTAGATATTTCTTTCAAGCCTACACTTAACTACATAACTAATTTTATGTTACTACAAAATGCAGTAGCTACTGCAAGCGCTGATGAACACATCACATTTGGCTATGATGTAGTGTTTACGGAAGCTCTTACGGTTGATAAAAACATTTCTATTGACCTTTATGGTACAAATGAAAGCACAAGCTTTGCACTTGAAAATGGCGCTAAATTAACTGTAGCAGGTTTATTTAATGGTGTTACTATTTCTGGAAGTGGTACTTTGGTGCTTAATAATGTTTCATCAAAGGCAACTGCTACAGGTACAAATGGACTAACAATAGCAGAAAATTCTGAAATTATTCTTGAAATCGTTGATACTTGTGTTATTACTGGTGCAATCGGTGGCGACGGAATTGAAATTCCAGAAACGTCAGAGCTAACAATTACAGGCGATAACTTAACTGTAAAGGGTAATAACGGTAATGAGTATAGCACACTAACAGGCTATGGTACTACTGATGATACAGCATATAATGGTAAGTTCGGTAGTGGCATAGGAAACGCACAAAAGAATATAGGTAAAATTCATATCACTAACCTTAATTACCTTGTGGCCGAGGGTTACGGTCAAAAGGCATTTGGTATAGGTGGTGGTGATGGCTCTACTATCACTATTGATAATACATCTATTAAGTATGTGCGTGGTGGTTTTGCTAATAACGTATTTACTACAGGTAATTTATACGGAAAGACAGAGGCTGAGGGTGGCTGTGCTATCGGTGTTGGCTCTGGTGCAAGTGTAAACTATACTGAGGGTAGTATTGTTCTTGATAACGTAATTATTGATAAAGCTGAGGGTGGTGGCAAGTCTGCTGGTATCGGTGCTTTATATTGGAACGGTGTTAACATTGAAATTAAAAACAGTACATTGCGTAATATAATCGGTGGTAACTGCTCTGCTGGTATTGGTGGTGCAAGAGTAAATAAGGCTCTCCCCTCCGACCAAGAAATTAATATTATTATAGCTGACTCTACAGTAACAGCTACAGGTGGTGAATATGGTGCAGGTATCGGTAGTGGTTACAATACATACTGTTCGCAAGATTTCCAAGTAGTGAATATCGAAATTACAGGTAATTCCTACATCACAGCTACAGGTGGTAAGAATGGTGCTGGCATAGGCACAGGACATCATAATGCTGGTCTTACAGGCTTTATAGATAGCTCTGTTGTCGTAAATGCTACAGCAGGTGAAACCTATGTTTATGAAACTGGTAACATTTCTGCTCCACAAGCTATAGGTTATGGTATGTGCTATATTGATGTTGAAAGAGAATTTTATAATGTTACAGTAACATTTACAGTTGCAGGCGAGGTAATTACACATCCCTATGAAAATTTAGTATCTACTGCTACTGAGTAAGAAAGCGAGGTATTTTAGTGGCAAAAAAGAAAAACAGTCAAAGGACTGTAAACAAGCAAAATAAGGCAAAAAGGACTGATACAAAGGCTTTAACTAAGCTTGATAAAAAGTTGGTTAAGAAAGGCAACGAAAAGGCTGTAACAAAGTATGTACAAGAAGCTCCTAACAAAGGTGGTTTTAACTGGGCAAGACCTTTAGGAATGACTTTAGTATATTTTGCGTTGGCTCTTGCTCTTTTCCTTTCTCCTGTTGATATTATTCCAGATGTTGCAAGCTTATCTGGTTTTCCTGTAGGTCATATTGATGATATTGGTTATTTTGTGTTTGCTCTTGTCTTTTCCGTTTTTGAATGGAAAAAGTCTGTTGAAAAATTAGGTTAAAGAGGTGATTATATGGAAAAAAGACGATATGTTTATCATTTGAATAGAGATATGAACCCTGCAAGATATAATCTTCGTTATGGTGGCACTAAGCATAGTTATTCTATGGGGTATACAGATGCCTGTGAAAACCGTCCTAATAATCGTAGAACGATTAAAAATCATTATGGGTCTGCTTCTGCAAGCTCCTATTCTTTGGGTTATGCAAGAGGGCAAAAAATGAAAAAGAACGGTATTGATACAAAGAATAATAAACGTTGGTGATGTTCTATGACCTATTATGTAAAGGACAGGGACGGAAAGGTTTATAAAGGTAAAGCTGAAAAGTACAATTTTGCTACAATTCCCTATGGTTGTAAGCTTTATAACCCTTATACAAAACAAACAGTAGTCGGTTGGAATAACTATAAACGTTCTATGCGTGATAGTTATAAAAAACGATTTGGTAAGTAAAAAAATAAAGGTGCTCCAGCTTTAACTGTAGCACCTTAAATCTAAAAATCAAGGAGTAATAATTTGGCAAAGAAAACAAAACAAAAATGGAATAGAACGCATAAATTTATGCGAAGAAAAAGCAGTAAGTTAGTTGGTCATCCTGTATATGTCTATGGTCAAAATAGTCGTAATTATAAATATTTGACTTTTACACATACGCCTGAGATAGGAAAAGAGGATGAATATGAAGAATTGAAACATAATATTGACCCTGCAAAAGAGGGTATCGAACCAACATACGTTAAGAAAAAGTTTGAGGTTAATAGACACGACGCGTTTAGAGAACCAGATAAACGGTATCGAATACATACTGATGATGTTCCAACAATTAAAAAGTATAAAAAGTAAATAAAAAAAGAAACGGTACGCATACGCGTGGTGTCAACACATCTCTTTTTAAGAGCAGGACTGCCGTTTCTTGCCTATATTATATACTATAACTATTCGTTTGTCAATAGGTAATTTTTGATTTTGAGGTAAAAATGGAAGATATTTGTATTTTCTGTGGTGAATACGTTGTCGAGGGTCGGCAAATATGCGTAAATTGTGAAACGAAAGGATGTGTAAAAATGCAATATAAGAAAGCTGATGTATTTGAAACGATAACAGAAACAAAGAAATATGGTGCAAGAGTTTATGAGGGCAAAATAAAGGCTGAATTTATCGGCAAGCTCACGACTGATGATGTAGCTCAGATATGTGATGATTACTGCCAAAATTTCGGCAATACGACTAACATAAATGATGACGGTACATTCTACTGTGAAATATGGATTGATTAAGAAAGGAAAATCAAATGGTAAATTTTAGTTCAAGGAACGGAGCTTCAAGGGCTGGAGCTGAAAAAGAGGAATATGCTGAAAAGTACGTTAAGCAAAAATTCAATGTGCAAAGAATTATTGATAATGTTTCAAGTGATAAATTTGCTCTTGGTTTAGCTCTCAAAGAGCTTTGGCTCTCTGGTGATTATTCCTATAGCTTTTTAACAAAAGGAATATTCAATATCTACATAGGCACAAGTGCAAATAAAAATCTTTCATCAAAGGCTTTTTTTGCTGTGTGCGAGTTTGATTTTGGCTTAGATAAATCTGCTGTTTCAAGGTTAATAAATGTTGTGGATGAGTTTTGTGATGAACAAGGACACATTAAAGATGAATATAAAAAATTCAAATATTCTGTGCTCTGTGAAATGCTTCCACTCAATCAAGCACAACGTGAAAAAATATCTTGTGATTGGACTGTATCACAGGTAAGAGATTATAAAAAGCATTTAATTGCTACTATGCAAGAGGAGTCCTCTGATTTAGGTGTAATTATTGAAAAGCCTGTTGATAAATATGCACAGTTCAAAGATTGGAAACGTGCAGATTTGTGTAAACGTGTTGTTGACCTTGAGATAGAAAATCGTGATATTAAGGCTGAATTAGAAAAGCTTAAAAAGGCTAAAAAGACTGCTAAGAAAAAATGAGGTGCTGATTGATATGAAATGTCGTGTTCCTAAACCTTTAAGTAAAAAAGATAAAAAAGAATTGAATGAGCTTGTTTATAAATATCTTTTTGGGAAAATAAAGCTGATAAAATCTAAAAGTGAGGAAAAGAAATGATACTTTTAGGGAAGATTTTAGTAGCGTGGATTTTTCTTTCTTTTTCACTATACGGTGTAATTAAGTCGGCTTATTGGTTTGCAAGAAGAAAAGCTTTTCTTAATGGTAAATGTCAATCAATGTTTGATTGTTATTTTTGGTATTGTGAATTAAAGGAAGCAAGCTTGTCTACTCGTATCACAATGAATGTTTGCTGTGTTGTTATGGCTGTTTTTAATATAGTTATTCTTTTTCTTTTAGCTATGGGGGTATTGTGATGTTTATAAAAAAAGAATTTCAAAAAGGCCTTACAGCTATTTCAAATAAAATAGGCTTATGGCTGTTTGATTATTACAATACCTCTTATGGTAATAACATTGTGTTTGCTATGCAAAGTGAAAGCCATTATATATATCTAAGAATTGATTTTATAAGGACGTTTGACAAGGAAACATTAGAAACGCACGAAGATTATCGGTGCCATTATTATACTGTCCGTAAGTTTAATGGTGTATTTTGCTATTTTGATACTGTGAATTTGTATAGTCTTAATGATATATGTGAGATTATAAAAAATCACTTATGCCATATTATTGGAAAAAACGAATTGAAAGGAAATCTAATGCGAATTAGAGGTAAAAAATAATGATTATAACATTACTAATTGTGGCTTGTGTTCTGCTTTCTGTTGCTGTGGTAATTCTGTTTACTGTTCTTAAAAAGCAACGTGATGAAATATCTGCTTTGAAAATATGCGTGTGCTCTCTTGGTGAAAACTATGAGCTTTTAGATGATTATACTGATAGCATTAACGATAAGGTTGATAGACTTGACTGTTTTGTAGATATTGTTAGTAAATATGGAAAGGTTGTAATTGATAAGGAAGATGAAACTACATAATTTGAAAATCGACTTGGAAGCAATCGACCTAAAGATACGTGGTGTCAAGAATTGGGAAATACGATATGATGACCGTGGTTATTCGGTGGGTGATGTGCTTTGTGAACGTGAATATGATAGAAAAACAGAAACGTATGGTAATAACTGTGCTATAGAAAAAATTGTGTCAGTAATGTCACGTGAAGCAGTTTATGGACTAAGGGAAGGTTTTTGTATCTTAATTACTCAACCGTTGTTTTATGGTGAATATGAGGAAATTAAGGACTTAATTTCTTATGGTGATGACTGCTTCAAGCTGGTTGGAGCTATAGCTAAAATGTTCACTTGTGAAGATTATACTGTATGGGGAAATCAAAATAGGTATAATTGGAACGTTGTAGCTGACTATGTTCTAAAAGGTAAGCCTTTTGATACTATCTGCTGTGAGGTGGTAAGAAAGTGAAAAAGGCTTGGCTTTATGTATTACAAGTAATATGCTATCTTTGTATTGCCTTTTTTGTAGGCTACGCTGTTTGGACTTTCTTTAATTAAGAGGGTACAAATGACAAAGATTAAGGGCATTTTTAGGAGAGTATTTAACAGACTAAGGGGAGTAAATCATAAACATTATATTGCGTTGTTATTGGTGGTTATTTCCTCTGCTTTGGGTGTTTTTAGATATGGTGTATCTTATGAAAGACTTATACAGAGCTTTATTGACCTGTATCGGTCTTGCGTATATTTCTTTGCTAAAACATTTTTCAAGGTTGAGGACAAGCCTGTAACTGTAACAGAAATACAAGATATTGACCTAACAAGAATATTGCCTTTTGATATAACAAAATTTAAGGAGCTTTGTGCAAGTTATTTTGACCGTTTATTTTCGGCTGATAATTTCAGAGAATATTCAATGTTTGTGTTACTAAATTTTACGTTGGTGTTGTCTATTGCTTCACTTCTGATACCTGTATTTATGGGTATTGTATCACGAATAAAGGCTATGTATTTGTGCGAGGGTGATATTGATGATAAAAATACTGATACAGTACAATTAAGCTTCTTTAAGAGGTTTATTGAGCCTGTTCTGTATAAAGCTACGGAATGGGTAAAGTCCTTTATTGCCTTTCTAAAAGAGAAAAATATTTACTTAAAATTTCTTTTGGTTATATGGCTTCTCAACTTAAATATTGGTTCTATAATTGTAACCTTTTTAGCATTTTACTTTTTTATAATGTCAAGCTATGATGTTGTTACTATTCCAAGCTTTTTATTAAAGCTGTTTTTAGACGTTGTGATAATGTTTACAGGCTTGCCTGTTACTGTGTGGGTCTGCATTGTTTACATTCTTATTTTGCGTTCTATTAAGGCTGTAGCATATTCTATCTTGCAACATCACGAAATGAAAAACAGAGGTTTTATAAATGCTCAACCGTTGGGCACTTTGGGATGTGCCACCATGGGAGCAGGTAAAACCTCATTAAGTGTCGATATGGCTCTTTCGGCTTCGGTAATGTTCAAAGATAAAGCTTTGGAGATTCTTATAAAAAGTGATATGAAATTCCCTAATTTTCCTTGGCTGAAATTTGAGGATGATTTGAAACAATGCTATGCCAACCACTTACAAATGCAAGAGGACATAAAAGAAAAGGGCTTGTCTTTAATTGATAAAACACAATGTATATATAATCTTGCAAGCTCTAAATATTGGGTAATTTCAAAAGCTCAAAAGTTTTTGGAAAACCCTTGTAGTGATAACCTTTGGGGGTATAATTTTGAAAGATACAGGACTGAGTATGATGATGACTTAAAAATTACTGACCTTTTTGAAACCCTTATTACATATTCTAAGGCTTATTTAATTTATATAACACAATGTTCATTGATATTTGGTAATTTGTCCGTCCGTGAAGATATGTTCTGTGATGACGGCTATTTGCCTTTGTGGTACACAGATTTCTTTCACCGTTCCCCTGCTGATAGTGAAACAACATCAAGATTTGCAAAGATAATTGATTTTGATATGCTTCGACTGGGTAAAAAAATGTGTGAAGATAATCAAAATTCTGGTGCTTTTGAGTTCGGTGTTGTAGTTCTTACGGAGATTGGCAAGGAACGTGGAAACGCAAAGGAAAACCGAGAAATGAAAAAAAAGGATGAAGAAGCTAACCCTAATAATGACGGATTTGAAGATACCGTTAAAATGATAAGACATAGGGCAACTGTTGATTTCTTCCCCTTTGTTCGTATTATATCTGATGAACAACGTGCAGAAAGCTTAGGAGCTAATACGCGTGATACGTTTAGTGTAATTCAGATTGTTGGAAAAAGTGAGCTTAGAGTGCTTTATAAAGGTTTATTTTTTGACGGTTTTATACACGATATACTTTACCCTAAATTTGAAGCTTTTTACCTTAAAATGCGTAATTTGAGGGGTGATAATACCTTGCTTGTGTACTTGCTCAAACATATATTTGCATTTACTGAAAACAGATATACCAAGCTTGAAAATAGATTTGGTTATTATACGCTAAATTTTGAAACTACTACAGGCAGGTTAGATAATAAGCCGACAGAAACAAAGTATTATTTATCACGCAAAAAGACTTACTCAAATAGATTTGCTACTGACTGCTATGGTGATTTCTTTGAGAAAATGGCTCTGTATTCTGGTATAGGTATTATGGACTTTTTAGAGTACAGGGATGTGCAACAGTCAGAGGATGAAATGCAATTACAAAATTCGTATTTCTATGTAAAAATGTCCCTCTATACACAATTTGCTGATGTGTAAATTAAAAAAAGCCTGTAAATACAGGCAGAAAGGAGTTTTATGAAATTAGTTAAAATTAGAAATAAATATATGTATCGCCCTAAACGTGGTGAAAAGTATGACCCAGAAGGAAATCATACATATATGGTTTATAAAGATAAAACTACCAAGAAAATATATGCTATTCAAACTACTCATTTATATGAAAAGAAAAAAGAATAGAAAATTGAAAATGGTACTTTAATGGTAGCAAAATTGCCTAAAATTAAGTATCCGTCTGGAATACATAAACAAATTTATAAAACTGATATAAATGGCAATCCAATAGATTTGAAAAGAGTTAATGCTATCAATTGTGATGGTGGTAATAAATCTGTTTATGTTCCATCCAAGTTGTCTAAAAAGGTATTGAAATTTGTTAGATAAAAAAAGAAAGCTCCGTAGTCCTATAACTACGGAGTAAAGAAAAATTTCTTTCTGCACTATTAGTATATACTATCTTGCTCCGAAAATCAATACTTTTTCAAAAAAATTTTTTTAATTTAATTTCCAAGCCCGTGTTTCTCTTTTTTGCAATCTTTTTTCTCTTCCACGTGGCGTTTGAATTTTAAGAGAAAAAAGTTGAGTAGTAGCAGTAGTTTTCAATGTGGGAAACTGTTTAGGAGTTTTCCACGTTGTAAACTAAGACAATGTGTGGTAATGTGGGAAACTGTGAAAGAGTTTTCCATATTTCCATACATCAAAAGAAAGTGAGGGGAAAGACAAATTATGATATGCAAAATATACAATGACGGTTCACATTACATAGCCTTGGAGCCTTGCCACAGCAAAAGGAAAAAGCCTGTAAATTCAGTTGCGAAAGCAACGGAATTAGAC
>JAFTZI010000067.1 GCA_017461055.1 Clostridia bacterium
CCTAAGGACAGAGATATTGCCATGGTTTTCCAGAACTATGCTCTTTATCCTCATATGACCGTTTATGAAAATATGGCATTCGGTCTTAAATTAAGAAAGACTCCAAAGGAAGAAATCAAGAGACGTGTTGAGGAGGCTGCTGAAATCCTCGGTATTACTCACTTGCTTGACAGAAAGCCAAAGGCTATGTCCGGTGGTCAGAAGCAGCGTGTTGCCTTGGGTCGTGCTATCGTTAGAAATCCTAAGGTATTCTTGCTTGACGAGCCTCTTTCAAACCTTGACGCTAAGCTCCGTGCAACTATGAGAACTGAGCTTACCAAGATTCACAAAAGAGTTGGTACAACCTTCGTATACGTAACTCACGACCAGGTTGAGGCTATGACAATGGCTACAAGAATCGTAGTTATGAAGGACGGTTTTATTCAGCAGGTTGACACACCTCAAAATCTTTACGATAAGCCTGTTAATATGTTCGTTGCAGGATTTATCGGCACACCGCAAATGAACTTTATCAATGCTGTTCTTGAAAAGAAGGGTGAGGAAACATTTGTTTCCTTCGAGGGACACTCACTTAAGCTTCCTGAGGAAAAGGCAAACGATGAGGCTCTTCAGGAATACATCGGCAAAGAGGTTGTTATCGGCATTCGTCCTGAGTGCATCCACGATGAAGAAATCTTTATGCAGAAGTACTCTGAAAACGTTATCGACGTTGACGTTGACGTAACAGAGCTTATGGGTGCTGAAATTTACCTTTACCTCTCTGTTGGCGAGCAGGCAATGACAGCAAGAGTTTCCTCTCGCTCACAGGCTCGCGCAGGCGACAGCATTAAGGTTGCTATCGAAACCGCAAGAATCCACATCTTTGATAAGGATACTCAAAAGTGCATTGTTCACTAATATTGCTTATAAAGGCAAACGCAAAATGCGTTTGCCTTTTTTGTTTAAATTTACTTGCTTAAATTTGCTTTTTGCCTTGACATTTATTTTATATTTGCTATAATATAAGGGAACATAAAAATTTTCTATTGTTTTTTGAGGTTTGATATGAAAAAGAAAATTGTTGTTATCGGTTTTGGCGGTATGGGCTCTTGGCATGTTAATCACGCGCTTAAAAGCGATGTTTTGGAGCTTGCCGGCATTTATGATATTGATGAAAAGAAAAGCGAAAAGGCAAGGAGTATGGGCATTTATGCTTACTCCTCACTTGACGAGGTTATAAACGACAAAAGCGTTGATTTGGTAACTATTGCTATTCCTAATGACGTGCATTTGGAAACGGTTGTTAAGTGCTTAAGAGGCGGTAAGCACGTAATTTGCGAAAAGCCTGTTGCACTTTCCTCCTCTGACCTTGAGGAAATGATTAGCGCCTCAAAGGAAGCGGGAAAGCTGTTTACAGTACACCAAAACAGAAGATTTGACGTTGACTATCTTGCCATGCAACAGTTAAGTGACTCCGGTGAAATTGGCAAGCCTATTCGTATAGAGTCAAGAATACACGGCTCACGCGGTATTCCCTCCGACTGGAGAGGCACTAAGGAGCAGGGTGGCGGAATGATACTTGACTGGGGTATTCACCTAATCGACCAGCTTATGCTTATTTACAAGGATGAAACAATCGACACCATCAACTGTACGGTAACAAACATTACAAACAAAGAGGTTGACGACGGATTTTATCTTACAATCACCTTTAAGAGCGGCGCTGTTGCCTTTGTTGAGGTTGGAACATATAACTTTATTGCTTTGCCAAGATTTTATATGAAGGCCGAAAAGGGTACTGCATTAATCGCTGATTGGCAAAAGAAAACTCAGGTTGCAAGATGCAAGTATTGGCACGAAAACGACGTATTGCCTGTTCAAACAGCCGCAGGTCTTACAAAGACAATGGCTCCAAGAGACAGCGTAACAATGGACACCTATGAGCTTGAAATTCCAAAAAGTGATGTTCACGACTTTTATCGCAACTTTGTAAGCGCAATTGACGGTCAGGCTACACAGCTTGTAACTCACGACCAAATGCGCCTTGATATGAAGATTATGGAGCATGCTTTTAAGTCAGCCGAGCTTGGGCAAACAATTAAATTTGAATACTAAAAAATGTTGCGTAGCGCTTGCTACGCAACATTTTTTATAAACGCATTGCACATATAAAAAGGGGATAGTAAACGGGTACAGAAGGCGCGAACTCGTACACGTCGGCGTACTTCGTACGGTAGAGTGCGAGGTCGCGACTAAAAAACAGACATAAAAAGAAGAGAACTTGCAACTCGTTGCAAGTTCTCAACCTTAAATTTTTTCTAAAAATTATTGATTAATTTTGTTTTAGGGGACATCTTGTCTATTGCTGTTCTGTGCTTGTTGCAACATCCCCTTTAAATTTATTAGCCGAGCCAATCAATTTCTACATCATGCTCAAGAGCAATGCTAAAGTACTCAATTGGGGACTGCTTGTCGAAATATTTACCACGCACGGCAACAGTTCTGTCACCAAATACTGTTGTTGCAGCAGGTCCGCCCTTTGTTCTTGATGTATCAAGAGCATAGCCAACATATGAGCTGTAAATATAATCGCCTGAGAAAATTTCAAATTCCTTCAAATACGGGAATGTATGCGCATCTGACTTAAATACAATACGTAAGTCGTCTGTATAAACCGCCTCATCAAGCTGAAGTGAAACTGTATAGGATTTTCTTTCAGCATCGTAAGAGGTCGCCTTTGCGATGGTTACAAATTCGCCATTAATCTTTGCCTGCAATTCGAACTTGAATACATGCTCACCCTCAGTACCACCCAAAACGTCGCTGAAGTAAAGTACAGCCTTTGTAACGTCGTGCGCTTCTTTCAAGGTAACACCAACATATGTATTGATTAGATAATTTGCCGCAATCCAAGCATCGTCTGCATAGCCAACATTACCGTCAATAATATTATCGATTTTTGAAGCGCTTGAATAGCTGAAGTTAGATGAAGCATACGCTTTACCGTAGCAAGCCAAGTTACCTGTTGCGGTAGATGCCTTTTTAGCAGCTGTTATGTAGGTTGCCAAGAAGATACATTTTTTGCCCTCGGAAATTTCAGCCCAAAGCTCTGTCATAACAGCTCTTGCATTCTTACCGTTTGCGTCGGTAACGCTTGTAATTTCAACCATCATACCAAGAGCTTTCATAGGTGCTTCAAGGTCGTGGATAATATATTCATCTTCTGTAGCTACCGTTGTAGCGGTAGCACCCGATACAACAGTTTGCCATGTCCCGTCTTCAATAGTTCCGCTTGTCAACACCTTAATGTTATATGTAAGGTTCAAGCCAACATCATTACCTGAACAACCGCCCACATTAATACCAACATTGTCGATTGAATATTCCTTATCAAACTCGGACCAAATGTTCTGAGCTCCTCTGTCCCTTGCCTGCCAAGATGTTTTCAAGGTGTCGTCACCTGCAAGACCGGGATAACGCATTGACATACTGGAATCAGCGCCAAGCATACCGCTCAATGCTGCGTTAGTAACAAGATACGCATTCATAGGTACCTCAAATTCAGGCTTGTAGCCTGTAACGCCGTACATTTCAACCTCTTGAACCTTTGGTGTGAGCCACCAGTCATGTGTTGTTGGAGCCATTGAGCATTTTTCAACAACGTGATAGCCAAGCTCCTTGCACTCTGCAACATCGCACTCTCCGGCAGTTCTCTTTGCAAAGTAGCCGTACTCAGTTGTACGTATTCTGATGTTGTTGCTGTTTACGTCCTCGCCATTATCAGCATTTGGATGCTTAATAGGAATAGTGAGCTTTACAACAGAACCGTCGTCAACCTCAGGTGCCACAATACCGTCGTCCTGATAGCCAACGCCGACAACAACCCATTCACCAAGAATGAGGGCTTCTACAGTATACTTAATGTTATTGTAACCCTTATCATAGGACTCAGCATAAATAATTATCTCGTCAAAGATATAATATCCATCATCAAAGCTGAAGCCAAAGTACTGCTTTTCGGGGTTAACGCCTGATCCGTTTGAACGCTCAGGAGCTGTTGGCTCCCACCACTGATAGCTATGGTTATATATACCGTTATTAAGGTACTTAGAGTGTCTGTCGTTATTCCAAACACTGGAGTGATAGCCTTGACCGTTTGGTGCCCAGTTTTTTCTTTCAGTACCGATAACACTCTTGTCTCCGGGAGCGCCTGTTGCACTTGGGTTAGCGCCGATGCTCATAACAAGCATTGGTACAACCATGAGCAAGCACATAACTACCGGCAAAATTCTTTTTATTAATATCTTTTTCATCGCGTACTCCTTGTACTTATAATTTCTCTATTGTGTATTTTAACATAAATAGCAAATAAAAACAAGTATTTTTTGTAATTTTTTATAAAAAGTTAAAATGTATAACCTTTGTACTTTTTTACATATAATAAAACAAAGGTCTTTTTTAAAGATAAGGCGCTGACCCCGAGGGGCGCAAACTCTTTTAAAAAGGACCTTTTTCATTATAACCGAAGTAATCAAGTGCGTTTTTCTTGTCTGCTTCTATCTGCTCTTTCAGCTCTTCAAGTGAGGAAAACTTTTTTTCCGGACGCAGATATTTGTAAAAATTCACTCGCAAAAAAGAGTAGTACAGAACTCCCGAATAGCCTATAATATGAGTTTCCACATTCAGAAATGTATTTTCACCATCGGTAGTCGGACGGTAGCCAACGTTGGTAATGGCGGGAAAGGCATCCTCTCCGATTTCACAGTCTGTAATATAAACTCCAACGCAGGGGACGACCTTGCCCAGTGGAATTTGCTGATTTACCGTTGCAAAGCCCAAATCCTTACTGCCCATTCCCTTGCCCTTTTCTACCATAGAGTATATGGAGTAGGGGCGCATATAGGAAAGAAGCTCCTCTATGCTTCCGTTTTGAATTTGATTTCTTATGTGGCTTGAGCTGATTGGAGCTCCGTTATACATAATTTTTTCACTAATTTGCACACTCCCCCCAAGATTTTCAAAGAATGTGGCGAGCATTTCCGCATTACAGCTTGCATTTTTTCCGAAGCGATAATTAAAGCCGCAGGCAGCATATACTGCTCCCAATTTGCTCACAAGAATATCATTTACAAATTCCTCTCCTTCGAGCTCACGCACGTTTTCAAAGGAATCTATTGCTATATAATCTATACCAAACCTGCTAATCGCCTTAATTTTTTCATCCAGGGTCATAATCATTTTCCCGTCCTTGTTGCATAAGCTATCAAATGTATAGACAAGGGATTTGATTTTAAGCTCCTTAGCCTTGTAAAAGGCATTTTGCAAAACGGAGGCATGGCCAAGATGGCATCCGTCAAAGGTGCCTAAGGCAACAACTGTTTTCCCTTCGATTTTGCATGCTTGCATGGTTTTTAAATCATATACTGTCATTTATAGCCTCCTTTTCCAAAATTATCTGTGTCTTTTCAGCTTACTGATAACAAAAACGAGATACGCAATTATCAAAAGCACAAAGGCAACCGAGATTAACGCCAATACCTGTTGAGCATAAACATTAATACCAAACAGCTTATTTCCATTCTTTTGTACAGTCTCAACAAGCGGGCTTACTGCAAGGGTTGCAAAGAAGCCGGCAAAGCCCGAGGCTGTATTAACAAGAGCTAACGCGCTAACGCGCTTACCGTAATCAACATAGTCATAAATCAGATTTATAATTGAACTGTTTATTCCCGCGCAGCCAACACAGTACAGCACATAATATACAATAAACATATATGCGCCGTTAGATGGCATTACAAATGCAGCTACAAGAAAGGCAAGCGCCTCTATTCCGTAGCAAATATAAAGCATTTTGCAGAATGAGAATTTATCTGCAAATTTACCGATAGGACGCGAGAATACAGCGCGAATTAGGCTACCTATAATTATGATGACAGAGGAATAGCCTGTTGTAAAGCCCAAATCATTAAGCTGATATGCACCCATAAAGGATGTGGTAATATAGCTTGCGATATTCCACAAAATGAAAACAAGTATCACCTTTAAAATAGCTTTATCCTTAAATAAGGCAATTACCTCGCTGAATTTAAAGCCCTTTGATTTTTCGCTTGGCTTTTCCTTAGCAAAGACAAGAGTTAAGGTATGAAGTCCTGTTAAAAACAGCAGCATAGCACCGCAAACGATGAACCCTGTGTTTACTTTTCCGCTTTCAGTGAAGGAATCCATTATCTGACCCAAGGCAAATGAAAACATCATTCCTCCAAGCAAGGAAATTATTTCCTTATTGGCTGTAAAGCGACCGCGCTTATTTTCATCAACCAAGGACATATACCAATTAATTTTTGGTGAGTTAATTGCATTATGCAATATTTGCGCAAGCAAAAGACAGGCAATCAAAAGAATTGTTTGTCCTGTTTTGGAGATTGGCAAAAGCGGAACAAAATACATTGCCGAAAACAGTAGCTGACTAATGACGTGAAAAACAGTTACCCACCTTTTGACAGGCTTTTTGTGAGCTAAAAATATAGCTATTATTTGAAAGCCGCAGCCAAGTGAAACAAATGAGGTTAGTATTCCTGTTACGCTATCGGGTATGCCGATTTTTTGTGTTATTTTTGCAAGATACACGCTTCCTACCGCTATTGCAATAAAATATTCAAGCGCCGCCTCAATTATGTACAATATTCTGCTTGACCCATACGGATCTCTTAGCTTTGTTTCCATTTACTGCCTCTTGAGCATTTCTTTTTCGATTTTACGGACACAGGGTCGCTCAAACGGTGTTTCGTTTGGTGAGTGGTACACAAAATTAAGGTTTCCTAAAAGATCCTTGAATATCATACCGTGACCTCCGTCCTTCTCAAAAAGAAGCTTTTCATCAATTGTCCATTTGCCGCCTATTTTTCCGTTATTACTTCTTGAAATTGATTCTACATAGCCGCCCTTGCCAAAGCTTGACCATAGGCAAATAAGCTCGTCATCCACATTCATAAGAAACGGTCCGTCTGTTACATAGCTGACTCCGTCGTGTGGTATAACCCAAGGCTTTGCCATGCTTGCCTTCCATAAGGTAAAGGGCTCGCCCACTGCACAGCTTAAGTCCTGTGACAGCTCTATGGCACACACCTCTCCGTCGCTTATTTGAGTCCACTCGTGGCAAAAAACCATATAAGGTGTGCCGTTTTCCACATAGAGCGTACCGTCAAGGCATTCCCAATCCTTTGGGGTAACTGCGCCGTTGCTATGTGGCATAAATACACCGTTTGGAGTATCACATACAAGAATTGCTGTTCCTCTGTGCGCAACATCCGATTTAAAGGATGCCAAAAGATAAAATCTACCGTTATATAGATGCACCTCGGGCGCCCAGAATTGATATTTTCCCCAATAATCCTCACTTGCTTCAAATATGCTTATGGGCTGACTCCATTCGGCTAAGTCTGTGCTTTCATAAACGTCAAAGCCATAGCCTTGCTTTTTTTCTTGAAACCAAGTATTTGTGGCTCTTGTGCCATACATATAGTATTTGCCCTCATAGGTAAGAATAAATGGGTCTCTTATATTGATTTCGTTAAGCTTCATATTTGCTGCTCCTTGGTATATTTTCAACTCATTTTAGCACACATAATTTAAAAAAACAATATAATTTTATAAACTATTGAATTTTATTCCCAAAAAATGTATAATATAAATAACGAGCCCGGAGCTTGTATGCGAGGTAATGTAATGATTGTTTTTTTAATATGCTTGGGCGCTTTCGCTCTCATAGTTTTATTAGGCGGCTTATATGCTTATATGCAGGCATTTTATGCTAAGGCAGGCAAGGAGAATATAGACACTTATTTTGGCGAAAACGAGGAATATCAAAATGCCAAGCAAGCAATTTCACGTCTTGTTTCTGAAATGGATGAATGTGCAAGCGAGGAAATTTATATCAAGGCGCACGACGGAGTTAAGCTTTTTGCGCTTTACTACCATATAAAGGACGGTGCGCCTGTACAAATTATGATGCACGGGTACAAGGGCAATTCCAAGCGTGATATGTGCGGCGGACACAAGCTGGCAAGAAGGCTTGGTCACAATATTTTGTTAATAGACCAGCGCGGATGCGGAAAAAGCGGCGGCAAAACCGTTACCTTTGGTGTTAAGGAAAGACTTGATGCTCTTTCTTGGATAAACTATATTAATCAAAGATTTGGAAAAGCTCCTATCTTTTTGGTAGGGGTTTCAATGGGCGGTGCAACGGCTCTTATGGCTACCGACCTTGATTTGCCCGACAATGTTGTAGGCGCTATTGCAGATTGCCCGTTTTCTTCACCTAAGGCAATAATTAAAAAGGTGTGTGCCGACAGAGGAATGCCTGAGGCTATTTATCCGTTTGTTACCTTTGGCGCTTATATTTACGGTCACTTTTCTCCTAATAAGGAGGGGGCTGTAAAGTCAGTACAAAATGCTAAGATACCGATTCTTATTTTACACGGAACAAATGACGGCTTTGTACCGCACAAAATGTCAGAGGAAATATATAATGCCTGCACAGGCAAAAAGTATTTTCACAGCTTTGACGGCGCTGACCACGGAATGAGCTTTATGTCCAATCCGTCAAAATACGAAAATGCAACTATCGAATTTATCGATGAATGCTTAAAAAGCAGTAAATAATCGACACGTAGTCGATAAAAATAAGGAGTACAATATGGAATTAAAGGGTTCAAAAACAGAAAAAAACTTAATGGCTGCCTTCTCAGGTGAAAGCGAAGCAAGAAACAAGTACACCTACTACGCATCCAAGGCAAAAAAGGATGGCTATGTACAGATTGCTAAAATCTTTGAGGAAACCGCCGCTAACGAAAAGGAGCACGCAAAAATTTGGTTTAAGCTTTTAAAGGATGGCATCGGAGAAACACCTGCTAACCTTAAGGACGCTGCAAGCGGTGAAAACTACGAATGGACAGAAATGTATCCTACCTTTGCAAAGGAGGCTCGTGAGGAGGGCTTTACACAAATTGCTTATCTTTTTGAGCAGGTTGCACAAATTGAAAAGGAGCATGAGGAAAGATATAAAAAGCTTCTTGAAAACATTGAAGGTGGCTTAGTATTCTCACGCGATGAGGAAATGATTTGGCAATGCTCCAACTGCGGACACATAGTTGTCGGCAAAAAAGCTCCTGAGGTTTGCCCTGTTTGCGCTCACCCACAGGCTTATTTTGAAATAAAGGCTGACAATTATTAATATTAAGAAAAAGGCTTTTTCAAAAAGCCTTTTTCTTATTTATTGACACACAGATAATTTTGTGCTAAAATGTTTATCTAATACATACTAAGGAGGTTTTACAATGAACAAAGGAAAGGGCAGCTTTGGTCTTATTAGAAGATTTTTACCGTATTATAAAAAGTACAGGTGGACTTTGTTTTTAGACCTGCTTTGCGCCTCGCTTACCACTGTTTGCGAGCTTGTACTGCCATTAATAGTGCGCAAGATTACAGAGGTTGCCACAAATTCTCCTCTGTCCCTTACTGTTGACCTTATTTTAAGATGCGGACTTTTCTATATTGTTTTGCGAATTATCGACACGTGTGCCAACTTTTATATGGCTTCCGTTGGTCATATTATGGGTACTAAGATTGAAACGGACATGCGCCACGACCTGTTTGGTCATTTACAAAAGCTGTCCTTTTCATACTACGATAATACAAAAATCGGTACGCTTATGTCAAGAATAACCACTGACCTTTTTGATGTTACCGAGTTTGCTCATCACTGCCCCGAGGAGATATTTATTTCCGGTGTTAAGATTATTTGCTCATTTATTATTCTCTGCACTATGAATATTCCTCTTACATTGATTATATTTGCTTGTATTCCCTTAATTCTTGTTTCTCTTGTATTTTTCCGAAAGAAAATGAAAAACGCCTTTAACGAGTCACGCAGGCAAACAGGCGAATTAAATGCTCAAATTGAGGACAGCCTTTTGGGTATAAGAGTTGTTAAATCCTTCGCAAATGAGGGAGTTGAAACGAAAAAGTTTGATGAGGGCAACAATCGCTTTTACAGGGTAAAAAAGGGTGCTTACTATGTTATGGGCGCATTTCAGTCAACTACCCGTCTTTTTGACGGACTTATGTATATAGTTGTGGTAATTGCCGGCGGTATCTTCCTTGTAAACGGAGATATTAAGGCGTCTGACTATGTAGCTTACCTGTTGTTTGTAACTACTCTTATTACCTCTATACGTAAGCTTGTTGAATTTTCCGAGCAATTCCAACGAGGAATAACGGGAATTAACCGTTTTGCTGAAATTATGGACATTGAGCCTGAAATTACTGACTCCAAAAATGCAACCGATATTACAAATGTTAAGGGAGATATCGAATTTAAAAATGTTTCCTTCAGCTACGAAAGTGAGAAAAAGCAGGTTTTGACTAACCTTAACTTAAAGGTTAACAGGGGCGAGAGCATTGCCTTAGTCGGTCCAAGCGGCGGCGGAAAAACCACACTCTGCTCACTGATTCCAAGATTTTATGAAATCTCAAGCGGTGAAATTACCATTGACCAAAAAAGCATTAAGGACATCACCCTTCGTTCCTTGCGCGAAAGCATTGGCGTTGTAGCGCAGGATGTTTACCTGTTTTCCGGAAGTGTTAAGGAAAACATTGCTTATGGCAAGAAAAATGCAACTATGGAAGAAATTATCGATTCTGCCAAAATGGCAGGCGCGCACGATTTTATAATGTCCTTACCCGATGGCTACGATACCTATGTAGGCGAGCGCGGAGTTAAGCTTTCGGGTGGACAAAAGCAGCGTATTTCCATTGCACGTGTATTCTTGAAAAATCCGCCTATTCTTATTCTTGACGAGGCAACAAGCGCGCTTGATAACGAAAGCGAAAGGCTTGTTCAAAGCTCCTTAGAGGCTCTTGCCAAGGGAAGAACCACCTTTACAATTGCTCACAGATTAACCACAATTAAAAATGCTGACAGGATTTTAGTTCTTACCGAAAACGGAATTGAGGAAAGCGGAACACACGCAGAATTGGTTGAAAAAAACGGAATTTATGCTGACTTATATAAGCTATATTCGCATCAATAAAAACGAAAAGAGGCTGACACCTTAGGGTAGAACCGAAAATTTCTCCTCCTAATCTGTCAAGCCTCAGTGAAGTAAAGCTGGCTCATTAAGAATATAAAAAACGGAATTTCCCAAGAAATTCCGTTTTTTGTGTAATATTGTTTTACTTGATAAAGCTGAACTCTTAATGAGCCAGCCCTTTTGTTTTTAATCAATTATACCTCGAAGTCAGGTACATTAACCTCTGTTGTGCCGATATCTGTAAGGATTGATTCGGTAATAGAATAATTCTCTTCATCAACAGGTGAGCTTGGTGTCAATTCACCTACGTTTAAACCGTCAAAGGATAAAAACTTTTCAAGCTGACCGTCTGCAAAGTAGAAATAAACCTTTTCCACGCCGTCCTCAGAAACAAAAACGTATGCCTTTTCTGTTTCATCATATGTTAAGGATGAAAAGATGTCGTCATATTGACCATCAGAGGACAAGCCGGAAAGTGTCATCTCAGTTTCAGGCATTGGAGTTGCCATTGTCTGACCTGCTATTTCAACTACTGTATAAAGTGTGCCATCCTTTTTTGCAAGGTACATTTCCATAGAGCCAACGTCCATAAATGCACTGCCGTTGTCTGCCTTAATGTCGCTAAACACCTCACCGTTCACTTTAACACTTGCAGTAAAGTTGTCAAGCGCCCAAGCAGCCTTCCACTGTTCCTCTGTAATTGTTGTTACAAGGGCAAAGCTTTCTTCTTTGGTTTCCTCGCACTCAGTACAGGTGAATTTCTTTGTACCGTCTGCCTCTCTTGTAGCAGCCTTTACAATCTCACCCTCGTTCCATGTATGCTCATGGCCACAAGAAGCAAATACTGCGCACAGGCAGAAGCACATACATAAAACAGCTAAAATTGAAATGATTTTTTTCATAATGTTTCTCCTTTATATTTTATTGTAATATAAGTTTATCACTAATGTGTGGAAAAGTCAAGTCAAACAAAAAAAAAAAAAAAACAATTGAATTTTTGTTAATTTTGCACAAAAATCTGTCGCATGACATAAGAAAAACTATTTAGATTTTCTGTTTAAATTTAAATGGTAGCCTTTGAGCAATAAATTTGTGAGGCTAACATTCGTTTGTTTTTTTCTTCGGCCAAGCAGAAATTAAGCTCAGCTTTTCCTGCCTTGTAAGTCTTTTGATTTGATATTCTCTTTTTTGTGCTTCAACGCTTGTTTCATATATCTCATAATAAACAAGCGTTACGGGCAAACGGCTTCTTGTGTATTTTGCGCCCTTTCCTTCATTGTGGACCTTCAGCCTCTTTTCAAGGTCGTTTGTCCAACCGCAATATAACGTGTCGTCTGCGCACCTTAATATATATGTAAAATTCATATTTTGATCGTCACTTCCAATATATGTTCAAGTGTAAATATTTTCACTTGTTTGTTTTATTCTAATTCCTTGCTAATCCAAGCCATTAACAGATTTACTATCTTTTCCTGCTGAACCCTTGATAATTCTACATTCTTGGACACTTTATACCACTTATTCAAGCACCCTCTACAGCAACAGGCGCAAGCGTGCTGAGCTTTGAAGACAGGGTGTCCCTTTGTCGGTGTTTGACTTCCGTCGTTACTTATGTAGGCAGGGGCTAACCTCTGTGAAATAAAATCTATTGCGTGACTTCTGATTACATCCATCCCCTTGCTTAAAGCATATTCCTTTTCCTTTTTGGTGAGATGAAAGGATGAACGGAATTTTGATTTGCTTAATTTATTTAAGGTTTCTTCTATTGTAGCCATAGCATTAACTCCAATAAAGTTGTGACTGTATCATTTAAGTAAATTGCAGAAAAAGTAAGCCTTCTCTTGTGAGAGAAGGGGGACCGCTTTAGCGGTGGATGAGTAGTTGTTTAACTATAAAACACCTCATCCGTCACGCTTTGCATGCCACCTTCTCCCACTGGACAATATCATTAAGTTAAGAAAGAGACTTTCACCCAAAAAGGAGGGAGCCTCTTTTTTTCGAAAAATATCAAGAAATTTACAAAAAGTACTTGACAAAAAACAAAAAATGTGCGGTC
>JAFTZI010000068.1 GCA_017461055.1 Clostridia bacterium
CCTTGTAATTCCCGACATCAGAGAGGGAGAGTATTCAATCTCCGCAATTTGGTGTGATCTTTATCGCTCTGTTATAGCAAGGGATGAAAATCGATCTGCCAACGAAATTACCGACAATGAGATTTTGAAAAAATACCCAATTCCGTATTCACTTGACTTCAGAATGCACTAAGCAAGGAGACTTTATATGAAAATACCAAGCCCGTTTATTCCCGTAAGAGTAGAAACGAAGGGACTTACACATAAGGCAGACGTGGTAGGCAGAAGCTACACTATCGGCGAGGACGGAATGATTACCTCTGTTATAGCCGAGGGACAGGAGCTTTTAGCATCTCCTATGCGTCTTGTTTTACAGGAGGATGGCGTATGCGCCAAATTCCAAACCGATTATTTAACAAACGAAAGCGAAAGCTTTATACAGAGCCGCAGTGATGAAAAAACGGTTATTTGCGGCTGTAAGCAATCAGAGCGCTTCATAGTGGATTTTTGCACAGAGATAGGCTTTGACGGTGGATGCGATATTGACTTAAAGCTTATGCCAAAGGGACTGACCGTCGCTCAGGCGCTTGGAGTAGACGATGTTAAGCCCTTGAGCTTCAAATTAGATAAGCTGTGGCTTGAAATTCCTCTGAAAAGGGAAATAGGTCAGCTTTATCATATGCACCCGGGTGGAGAAAAATACTGCCACGACTTAACAGTAATTGAAAGGTCCTCAACATCAGGCAGCGGTGTAATTCCCAAGGACGGATTTTTCGTTCCCTTCAAGCCTATTTTTTGGCTTGGAAACGAGGAAAAGGGTCTTGGCTGGTATGCCGAATGTGACAGACATTGGCAATGCGCCAACGAAAAAAAGGCAATAGAGGTTATTTGCACCGAGGAGGAAACACTACTCCGAATACACCTGTTAGACAGCCATCCAACATCATGGGCGGGAGATATGGAAAAGGGCTTTGCCCGTTTTGCTCCCATTGATTTTCATTTTGGCTTTTATGCAACACCCGTCAAGCCCTTCCCAAAAAATCCTTATATTCACAATGCCCTTCATTTAGATTGCGCTGTTAAGGTAAAGGGCAATTACAGGGACTTTTTGGATGCGGAAAACAGATTTGACAAATTAAAGGAAAAGGGTGTTAACACACTAATCCTGCACGAAAAGTGGAATAAGTCACAAAACTGGCTTGAGCTGTCTGAATATACAGAGGCTCAGCTGAAATATATAGTTGACGAGTGTCACAAAAGAGGTATTCGCGTTTACACATATTTCGGCTACGAAATATCGACCATGTCGCCTGTATGGAGTCAGCTTGCTGACAAGGTAGTAAACAAGAATTTTGAAGGGCGCTTCGGCGGCGGATGGTGGCGAGTGCCGTTTCAGCGCGCCCTTTCCATATGCTATAATAACGAGTATTCCGACTATTTCGTTGACGGTGTAGCAAGAATAATGGACACCTGCAATATTGACGGTATTTATTTAGACAGTACAGCCAATCCACGCTTCTGCTATAATACCGATCACGGCTGCGGCTGGTACGACAGCGGCGGCAAGCTTCACGGAAGCTACCCGCTAAATGCCATAAGAGAGCTTTTTAAGAAATTACATAAAGAGGTAAAATCAAGAGGCGGACACGTTAATGTCCATATGTACGGACTTGTAAACTTTACGGTGCTCCCTTACATTGACCAGATTTGGTGTGGCGAAACCCTTCAATCCGAGCTTATGCAAGGCAAAACCGAATGCTTGGACCTTGACTTTTTCCGTACGGAATATATCGGAAAAAATATGGGTGTGCCAACAGAGTTTTTAGCTTATGAAAGACGGCCCTTGTGGAAATTTGAGGATGCGCTGTCCTGCGCGCTTTTGCACGGTATATTGCCTCGCCCCAATGATATTGAATACCCATTAGAGCTTATGAGCCAAGTGTGGAAGGTCTTTGATGAATTTCCCATTGTTAATTCCGTATGGATGCCATATTGGAAAAATAAGGCGACGTCAACTGACGAAAGAGTTAAAATAAGCTATTATCGGTATAGGACGCTGAGCGGTCAAATGCAGCTTCTTGCATTTGTTGTAAACACCTCGTCACAGCCTGTTGAAAAGGTTACCGTATCCTTTGAGGAAGGCTGCACACAGGCAATGGACGTAACGGAAAAGGCAGAGTGCGGCTTTACATTTGACATACTCCCGTTTGGAAACAAAATTTTGTTTGTAAGGTAGGGCGGACACTATGAAATTTGATATGTATTTGCCCGAAAACGGGTTGAACGAAGCGGGAATGGCTCTTTCCTTAATGATAAAGGAATTAGATATAGGCGTGCCCTATGCCGATATGCTAAGAATCCGTGTATCAGGCGGCACGTGTCAGGAAAGCATTGACAGATATTATATAGCTCACGAAAACGGTGCTTGCGTCTCACGTCTTTGGAACGGTTGGGGCAGACACGAAAATGCCATCGGCAACTTCGGTCACTTTTTCACACAAGAGGAAATGCGTGGCAAGGGAATAGGCAAAAGGCTTCTTGAAATGTGGCACGAGGATATAATGGCACAGCCCAAAAAGCCTCTCGGCCTGTTTTGTACAGGTCCATTAAGCCTATATAAAGCCTATGGCTTCAGAACAGTTAAACCGGACGCTACGTGGGGCGGACCAATGTTTCTGCCTCTTGGAAACAGTCCTTCGTCATTTGGCGATTTTTGTGAAATGTATTATGAGCCAAGCGACACACTCATTTGCCGTAAGGCAACGGTGGAGTGGCGACACGAAATAGACTGTCTTTTAAAATTCGTATTTTTTGACCGTGGCTTGGATTTTGATATAGGAGATGTATCATACCTTGAGGCAGCGCTCCTTTATCATCCAAACGAAGCAAAATTAATCTTTACCGAAAAGGGTAAATGTGTTGGCTGGATTTTGGGAGACGAAATGCGTCTGTACCCTGCATATAATCCCAAAAGCATTCAGCACTATGAAATTTAGAACAAAAAATAATTTATATAAAGGAGAAAAGCAATGAAGAAGAAAATTTTATTAATGCTGGCTATGACAGCGGTTCTTGCGTGCCTGCTTGCCTTGGCAGTATCGGCAGGAGCAGTTCATAACAGCACAACTGTTGATTATGGCGCAACCGTAACACTTGATAACGGAACAGTATGTAATCTGTTCGACAGTGAGAGAAACGCACTCATTTGGTATCTTGATAATGATGGTGCCCTCCAGTCTATTCGCGCTGACGATGTTGAGGACGGAGAAAACGGAAAAAGATTTGTTTATTTTGTTGAAGCAAACAGAGGTCAAACAGCTCTCGCAAAGGTAAACATATACAGTGGAGATACAATAGTCGGTCATAACAGAAACATTGTAGTGTTTAACATTATGGAGGATGATATTAACTTCGATACAAACTCAAGTGTCGAGGGTATTCAGCCTATGACATTGGTACATGAAACCTTTAATAAGGACAATAAAGCTCCACAAGGTGAAATGAAGCTTGAATACGCATATTTGAGGCTTGATACCACACAAATCGGTGGCAAGGCATTTGCGAAGTGCCCATATTTGAAATATGTTAATCTTGAAAATTTAACAGAGCTTAACAGAATAGGCTCATCAAGCGGCTACGATTACGGTGGAACCTTTGTTGGCTGTACCTCACTATTTAAAAATGAGATTCTTGATTTGTCAAAAACCAATCTATCAACAATTGGACGTGGCGGTTTGTGGGATGGTAACTTTGGTAGTGTGCCAATTTCCGGAATAAAGCTTCCATCAACTCTTACTTGGCTTGCAAGTAACACATTTAATAATTGTACTAATCTTACTGAAATTTGGATAAGCGGTGCTTATACAGTTGAAAATGAAGCTTTTGGTGGAGCAATTAATCTTGAAAAGATTTACTATGTTGGAACTCTTGATGAATTTAATAACTATATTTCAAAGGTTGGCACATCTAATAACGCACCCTTCTTTAATGTTATAAATACAAACAAAATTTCCTATTCCGAGTATAAAAATCTTGAAAACACAAGTGGAAAGTATGCAGTTTACGATTATAGCTCTTGTGCATATTACGGCGGTGTCCACGGTACAATAAATGCAACAAATGCTTGCGTTGGTGTTTGTTCAGTATGTGGCGATACTGTTGTAAATCACACAGAAACAGAAAACCTTGCTATAAAAATCGAATATTCAAATTACTCAGAGGAAGGCACAAAAATAGTTACTTGTCAAAATGAGGGTTGTATATATAGCCAAACAGAGAAGGCACCGGCTCTCTTTACCTGTAGTGGCTATTCAGCCGCCGAAAACGGAAGCAACGGAGTAGCAATCGGCTTTAAGGTAAATACCGATGCTATTAAAGCATACACAGGCGCAACAGGAAAGACCTTGAAATACGGTGTATTTGCAGTATTAGAAACAAGACTTAAAGACAGTGACATATTTGACAAAAACGGAACCGCAGCAGACGGAGTTATCAGCGCAGAGCTTACAGCCTATGAGTTTACGTCCTTTGCGCTGAAAATAATAGGCTTTACAACAGATGAGCATAAGGAAGCATCAATTGCAATGGGCGCATATGTTGAAACTACCAAGGATGGCGTAACCGAGTATTCATATATGCAATCAGGCGAGCCTGCCAATGGCGGTAAATACTGCTTTAGCTCATATAACGGCATCATTGCGGAATTAGAAGCAAAGGGTTAAGGTGATATGATGAAATATCAAGAGCCAAAATATAACATTACCGTTATGGAAACAGAAGACGTTATAGC
>JAFTZI010000069.1 GCA_017461055.1 Clostridia bacterium
AAAAATTTTAGCCCACGAGGGATCGTCAAACGCATTCTTTTCAATCCTTTTTATGCCTTTTGGAATCCAAGGCTTTCGTAGCGCAGCGCATCCAATAAATGCTTCTTCCTCAATTTCTTCGATGCTATCGGAAAGATAGCATTTTTCAAGAGAACAACAGTTCTTAAAGAGTCCCTTGGAGATTTTTTTAATATTGGATGGCAAATGAATTTTTTCTAATTTTGTGCAGTCGGCAAAGGCATATTCTCCTATTTCGGAAACTGTATCGGGTATGTACAAATCCGTCAAGGAAGAACAGTTGGCAAATGAGTATGATGGAACCTTTTGTATTCCGTTTGCCAGATGAACCCGTTCCAACGATTTGCAACCCTTAAAGCTCCAGCACGCCTTTCCACACAGTGAACCGTCAATAGCTCTTAAGCTTTCTGCATTTTCAAAATAGCCAATTTCTTCTGTGTCACCATACCAGTCGCTGTATGTATATGGGTAAACTCGTCCGGAAAACTTAACATACTCAAGAGAACCGTACGCTTTATCAGCTAAAATTACAGAAGGCGCAACTACTTCAAGTCTTTTAGATGCAATACCTCGCATGATGCACTTTTCGTCACATCTTATTTCACAAAAGTCAACAGCCCTTCCTTCAGTGCAAAAATCAATTGATATGTTAAGCGGCTCGTGCTTTTCTCGGTCACTGCTTGTCGAATTAAACATAGCCATTATCAGACCTTCTAAACCGGTTGATTTATTATCTGTTCCCGTTTTTCTCCCAATATTCAGATACACCCGTTTTAAGCTACCGCCTTCAATGGCTATCGGATACCTGCAATTGTCAATCTGAATTGAGTTATGAACCTCGGTCACAGGAATACCGTTAATATGTTTCGGATATGCTATATTGGCAGCAGTCGGTGTAGAAACAAAACCGCTCCCTATAAAAGAAGAGTCATATATGGCATATCCATCTGCACATCTTCTGAAATGCAATGTGCCGTATTGACCTTCAAGAACGCCCTCATCTGAAAGCTGTTCTTGAGTTTTGATGTCGAAAAAACCGCCTGTATAAGTGTATGTTTTCATAGATAAACCCTCTTCTTCAAATTTTTCATTGTCCCCATTATAACACAAAACGGCAGAGGAAACAATCCCTCTGCCGAAGCTTTCGTGCTACTGATTTTCCGCTAAGAATGCAGAAAGAAAGCAATGAGCTTTTAATATCAATTAGATGTCCATGCTATTGAGCAAGCTCTTAAGGTTCTTGATTTCAGCCTCAGTAAGTGTGATACCCTTGCCAAGCTTTTCGTGGTTGCCCTGCCATACGCGAATATCATAAACAGGTTCACGGTCGTTCCAGCTTACAAGGTTAACTTCCTTAACCCAGCCATTGTTGCTTTCAGAAACTGATCCGAAATTCTTAACAATTTCAAAATTAAACTCTGCCATCGAATTTTCCCTCCTGTTAGAAATTACTGAGCCTTAGCTCATTTTGTTCATTCTACCATATATTTTATAATATTTCAATATTATTTATATAAAAATATTACAAAATTTTAAATATTTTAGCAATTTTTTAAGAATTTTGCAAAAGGCTTAAGGATTTTTTAAGCAAAGTCGCTTAATTCTCTGCTTTTTCCTTTTCTTTTTTGCTCTTTTTGTCCTCAAAAATGCAAAGGTGACCCTTGTTTTCCTCTCTTGTTATGAAATATTCACTTGGATCAAAGTCGGGGAACTCCTCGGGCATAGATGCCTTAATTGCGCAAATTGCAATGGCTAATTGGTTGTCGTCAGGCTCCTTGGTAGTAATTCTCTGCATCCAAAGACCCGGTGCGGAAAGAGCCTTGGTGAGCCAATTTTCGTGCTTGCCCGCAAACATAATAAATTCATAGCCCACACCCATTATAACAGGCATAAGCGCGATTTTTATGACAATTCTCACCCAGCCCCATTGAGGAATAAACATTCCCACAATTACACCGAGCAAAATCATAACAAACATAAAGCTTGTGCCGCATCTTGGGTGGAAGCGAGTGCATTTTCTTGCATTTTCGGGTGTTAAGTCCATGCCCGATTCAAAGCAAGCAATAGATTTATGCTCTGCTCCGTGATATTGGAAGGTACGTCTTATGTCCTTCATTAAGGTAACGGATGCAAGGTATATAATAAAAATTAAAATCTTTATTACACCCTCAACGCCTGCAAGAAGGTATCTCATATTTCCGTCCTTGTCAATGCTAAAGAGCTTACATAAAAGCTCCGTTACCATTGTGGGCAAGGCGCTGAACAAAAACAGAGCAAGACCAAGACCTAAGATAAGAGAAAAAACCATCATTACAACAGTAGTAGCTCCGCTGCCCCTCTTTTCTTCCTTTTTCTCCTCATTTTCAGCCACGTCTTGGGGTTTTTCGTCCACGTCCTTGGACTTTTCCTCTATTTCAATGCCCTTTTTGGCAAGCTTTTCCTTTCGCTTAGCTTCCTTTTTGGCTTGCCTTTCAGCCTTGATTTTTTCGTCCTCCTCGTCAAGCCCTAACATATCGGTTGACTTGCCAAGTGTTTTAAAGGACAAAACCATAGACTCAAAAAAGCCTATAATTCCTCTCAAAATAGGAATGTTAAGCCACTTGTGCTTTGTCTTAAGAGCAACAAATTGGCTCTTATCAATTTCAATGGTGCCATCCTCTTTTCTGACAGCTAAGGCAACCTCTTGGCCGTTTTTCATCATAACGCCCTCGATTACTGCCTGACCGCCTACTCTGTTAAGACGACAGCTCCTTTCCTGATTATTACTCATTTTTACCTCCTGCTATCTAAGTAGCTTTGTAAGATAAGACAAGCTGACATTTCATCAATAATATTTTTTCTTTTTTGACCTCTTGTGTTGGTTATGTTAAGCATTGTGTGGGCATTGGCGGTAGATAGCCTTTCGTCATACAAAACAACTTCAATACCGCAAAGCTCCTTTAGGTGCTTGGCAAATGCCTGCGCCTTTTCACTCCTTGGACCGAGAGTTCCGTTCATATTGATGGGATGACCCAAAACTATTAAGGAAACGTCCTTTTCCTTTGCAATTTTAACCACTTCCTCGGCTGTTTTTAAAAAGCTTGTGGATTTGATAGTCCCAATTCCGCTTGCCAAAAAGCCGCTTATATCGGACAGAGCAAGTCCTGTCCTTGCATCCCCAAAGTCAACTCCAAGAATTCTTTTATTTGTCATTTAAAGCTCCTTAGTAGGGTAAGACCCGTATAGTTTATATATTTTAACATATAACAGGTGTTAATTCAATGAAAATTAATAGAAATATTGTAAATTTTTTTGTTAAGAGTTGAAATTTTGGTAAGAATATGATATATTAGTATTACAAAAGAGAAAAAGGAGTTGATTTTATGAATAAGAAAGTAGCAGGTACATTAATTGCTCTCGCAGCAACAGGCGCAGTAGTGGCAGGCGCAAGCTTTGCGCTTTACAAGGTGATGAAAAAGCACCTTAAGTTCACCGTTGAAATTTTACCTGACGATCTCGAGAACGAAAAAGACATTACCGCAGCAGTTGACGTTACCGAGTTAAACATTCCAAAGGAAGAAGCAGAAGAAGACGAAGAAATCGAAATCAGCTTCGTAGAAGAGCCCGAGGAAGACGAGGCTGAATAATAAGCCTTGATAATGAAAATTAAGCTCCGCCAAATCGGTGGAGCTTTTTTCATTGTGCCTTTCGGGCGTGGAAATAAACCATAGTACCTTGTTTCAATATGAATTTTATGCTTTCGTTTAAAGATTCTTCGGCAAGCCTCAGAATGACAGTATAATTTTGATTGTACGCACTCCTTTCGTCGTCCAAATTCTTTTTGTCATCCTGAGCGTAGCGAATGGATCTTTGATAATAGTGTGATGCCATACATTCCTTGAATGATTCCATTCACACCAAGGTGTGATTCCATACACGCAAAATTGCGTGATGATATGCACGAATAAATTCGTGATTGATAACGGGTCGCCGAGGACGTCGACCCCTACAATTTT
>JAFTZI010000070.1 GCA_017461055.1 Clostridia bacterium
TGTGCAGGAATCTCCAACCAAGATGTCCTCAAAATAGTTTTCAACAATAACCTTCTCGCCTGTCCACTTGTGTTGGCTTGAATAGAATGCATCACAGGTGTTGTAGTTATAGAAAATTACTACATTCTTAAGGTCGCCACGGGTGCTTTGCTCTTTGTAGTTAACTAATGTAATTTTGCCACTATAACTGCTACTTTCTTGTACTATTCTTTCCATAAGAGCAGCCGCCTGCACAGAGTCACCGTCAAAATAGATATTAGCACCGTTATTAGCAACAAGATTAACGATTGAGCTTGTAAAGCTTTCACTTAAAATATTCTTGGAAAGATAAAGATTATCTGCTCCTCCTGTGAACTTAAAAGGCTCACTTCCGTGTACCATCAAGCCTTCACCAACTATGAGAGTTGTTAAATCGGATCCGCGGAATGCTTCGTTATTTAAGTATAAAACGCTGTTAGGAATTTTAATTTCCTTAACTCTCTTGTTTTCTCTTAAGATTTGGCAAGCAATAATTTCCATACCGTCACCAAGGTCAACCTCATAAACAGAGCCTATACCGCCAACAATATGAAGCATTGTATCAGGATACCACAGGCACTGAAGATTGTCTGCACGTGACCAAGTGTTGGCTGTACCGTAGTTAGCTTCCATATCGCATTGGAAATCACAGTCTCTAAAGTTACCAACAACTATTTTATTACCTGTTGCGGCAAACTGAGCATCGTAGCCAACATAATCGTAGTTATCGCTGTCTCTGCCAATGCCTACCGCGTCCTGAAGCTTAAGGTCGTCAGTTGTATCGTCCGGAGTGTTGTTTACATCAAGGTAAATACCCTCAAGAGCTTTTAAGGATTTGTTTTCCTTCCAAGATGCGATTGAGCTATTGCTTCTGTTACTGTTATAGGTGTAATATCTCAAGTCAAGCGCTCTTACAGATGTAAGGGTATAATTAGCGTTTGTGTACTTTGGATAGGTTTGGTCGCCTACATTTGCATCTGTGTAGGTCTGGTTCTCCCAAAACAGCTCATAGTCTGAAATGTACCAAACGAGAGAGTAATATTTGCCCTCTTCCTCGTCATATTCCCACATTGCAACCTCGGTAAGTAGGTTACCATCCTCATCGAAGAAGGAAACGGTAACTGTGTCGGTGTAAGCCTTTCTCACATAGTTCTTGTTATCATTGTAATACCACTTTTGATAGTGCACAATGCTGACAGTGTTTTGCAGGGTGAATGTATCATCATAATTCTCAACCCTTGCGGCGCTTACGGAAATAGCAAGCACGCTTACAAGCAATGCTAACATAGATAGCATTAAAATCAGCTTTTTCTTCATAATTTTCTCCTTTTTATAATTATATATTTTTCGCACAAACATTTTATCATATACGTAATGCTTTGTCAAGTGGACATAATTTCACCTCGATTATGTGTACTCTTTGTTGATCTTGCACAAAGCTGTCCTTTATTTAGTCAAAAAAGCGCGTTTGGAAATTATTTTTTGGCGACCCTGTGTGTTTTAAATTTTTTCGTTTTCGGCTTTTTGCACAATTTTTCCTATTTGTGAACTGTTTGTAAACTATCTTGCAGATGAAATAAAGGCTGTCGAAAACACAACAGCCTTTAATATTCAATTATCTGTTAAGGATTAGCTTCGTAAGCTCAACAGGGTTAACAATTGTACCGTCCTTATAAACACGCATATTTCCTGATGCGATTTCGTCAATCAGTATAACCTCACCGTTGTTGTAGCCAAACTCAAACTTAATGTCCCAAAGGTCAAGACCGATTGTTTTAAGGTCGTCTGCTACTACCTTTGTAATCTTAAGGGTCTGCTCCTTTAAGCTATTAAACATTTCAGGTGTCATAACCTTTAATGCAACAAGTCCCTCACCTGTAACAAGCGGGTCGCCCTTTGCGTCATTCTTAAAGGTACACTCAACATAGCCACCCTCTAAAGGAGTACCGTCTTTAATGTACTCACCGTATCTGCGAATAAAGCTGCCTGTTGCAACCAAACGGCAAATAACCTCAAGTCCGCCGCCGCCAAGCTCCTTACCGAAGCATTCAGCAGGAAGAACCTCCATTGTTGCATTGTCAATATCAGCAGAAACATAATGTGTCTTTACGCCAGCCTTCTTGAGCATTTCAAAATAATAAACAGATGTTTCAAGATTTGCCTTACCAATACCCTCAATTGTAAGACCAACACTGTTTTCGCCCGGATCGAACACTCCGTCCTTACCTGTGCAATCGTCCTTGAACTTTAAAAGAACGTTGCCGTTTTCAAGCTCGTAAACATCCTTTGTTTTACCTTTGTAAAGTAGTTTCATAAAATTTACTCCTTTAAGCATCAATTTTTTACGAAAATATTATAATACTTTATTCGCCAATTTGCAATAGATTTTTATTAGTTTTTACGGATTTTGAAGAAAATTTCCTTCTTTTTCCACCTCATCTATAAATTGGTCTATTTCTTTCTTTTGTTTTAAGAACAGTATTTGGAAAACGATAAATCCTGCCAAAAGCAGCATTGCGCCCAAAACCATAGCCACAGACAGGACAAACCCCACACTATCTATGGAGTACTTAACTCTGTCTGCGTGTTTAACGTAGCTGATTCCGAATATCTGAGACGAGACGGTTTCACTGACCACAGGTGTTTTCAACCCGCTTACGTCAAGATTTGAGTTGTGCTTAACCAAGAGCTCTGTATATTCTCTTGACTCACCGGAAACTGACGCGCTTGAATTTCCGGAAACGAAAATTCCTATTGCATCCGAGCTTACACCATATATACGTCCCTGTCTTATTTCTCCATTAACTATTACAATAAGAGTTTTTACATCAGGTGTTTCAAAATCTAAGTTCAGCTCGGCGTCGCTTACAAGATAGCAAACAGGCGCATAAACGGTTACGCTAAGCTCGGCGCAATCAACGTAAAGTCCCTTGTAGCTTTTTCCCATACGTGAAATGTTATTATAATACTCCTCATTAAAATCAATGTAAAGAGCATCATCCTTTGAGACAATGTCAAGCTTACTAAGTATATCGCCATTTGAGGTAAACTCTATTTTGTACTCCTTACTGTCTACTATCTTTAAGTCGGGGATGGCGTTTGTAAACAAGGTTCTTTTATTTTCGTAGCTTTGAGAAAAAAAGTATAATTTGCTAAAGGCATCCACATTGACAGCTTTAGTTTGAATGTCATTTTGGGCAGTAATTTTATTGAAGCTTCTGTTCGTTCCTGCATAATCGCCGGTATTCATAAAAATAACAACACCGATTATTGCTATAACAGCAACAATAAAAAGAACCAAAAATACAATGGACCATTTGCGAAGCCTCATCATTCTGTCAAGCTCTTCTCCCATTTCAGCTCTCCTTAAAGTAACTCAATAATTTCCTTGGCGCTTTCCATTACGAAATCAGGCTTTTGGGGTGAGTTATTCAGTATTTCGTAGGTGGTTTCGCCACTCATTACTAAAATTGTAACTGTACCTGCGTTAATTCCGCTTTTGATGTCTGTATAAATTCTGTCGCCTATTACAGCTGTATTTTTCTTGTCAACTCCAAGCTTTTCCATAGCAAGCTGCGGCATTAGCGCTTCAGGCTTGCCTATTACAATAGGTCTTCTGCCCGACACGTTATATAGCATATCGCACACACTGCCGCAATCAGGCACACTGCCAAATTCGGTAGGACATACATAGTCAGGGTTTGTGGCTATATACGGAATGTCCTTTCTTGTAAGAAGCAATTTAGACACGTCGTGAAGCTTTTTAAAGGTAAGCTCTGTGTCAAAGCCCATTACAATGCACTCTACCTTGTCAAGCTCCTCGGTAACGCTGAAGCCTGCTCTTCTCAGCTCCTCCTTTAAGGAGCTTGTGCCGCACACGTACAGGGTGGCGTTTTTATGGTATTTTTCAAGATAGTAGGCTGTTGCCTGTGACGAGGTAATAAAGTCGTCATATTCGGCTTTAATTCCAAGCTTATCAAGCTTTTTTATGTAGTCAAAGACGCTTTTTGAGGAATTGTTTGTCATAAACATATATTTTGCGCCGCTTTCTCTTATTTTTTCTAAGAGCAGTGGTGTAAATTCATATAGCCTGTCCCCTAAATACAGCGTTCCGTCCATATCAAAAAGGTATAGCTTAAGCCCCTTTATTGTTTCCTTTTTGTCCATTTGGTTAACCTCTTATTCAAGTATGTTGGTGGTTATAAAATCTATTCCAAATTTTGCCAATTCCTCGGCACGCTCTTGGCTGTCGCAGGTCCAAGCGTTTACCTCTATACCGTAGGAATGAAGCTTTTCAATGAGCTTTTCATTAAGTCTTTCGTAATAAACATCAATGTCTAATTTGTTATTAACCAAGTTTTCTATTGCCCCGTCGGTTATTTCGCCGCTTGTGAGCCATTGGATTTTTTGACTTGGCAAAAGCTTTCTTAACATCAGGCAATTGTTAAAGTCAAATGAGATAAATATCACGCTTTCCAAATAATCAAGCTCACGTATTTCATCAACAAGACGAATTATGTTTTCCTGCGTAAAGGGATTTTTCACCTCAAGAACGCATATTTTACCGTATTTTTTGCAGATTTTGATATATTCGCTCAAAAGCGGTATTCTTATGTCTTGTCTTGCAAAGGAGCTATCTAAATCGGGCAAGGAAATGTCTTTAACAGCTGAATAGTCGTTTTCCTCCACGTTTATATTGTATTTGCCAAGGCTTACTCTTTCGGTCGTTTCGTCGTGTATAATAACAAATTGTCCGTCTTTTGTAACGTGAACATCGGTTTCAATTCCGAAATAGCTTCTGTTTCCTGCCGCAACAAAGGCGGGGCAGGTGTTTTCTCTTTCTATGCCGCTAAGTCCACGGTGGGCAATGACTTTTGTATTTAACGAGTTAAATTTTTTAGTATCCATAGTTACCTCTGTATTTTATTCTATGCTCTTGAGATAATTCATGCAAAGCTCCGCTTCATCAAGTCCGCTTGGAGTCAGAGTTTCGCTTTCCACAACCATAGTTATGCCATGTGAGGACGCATAATCAATTACTCTTTCAAGGGGTGCTTCTCCTGCGCCAAGATACATTCCCTTTCCGCCCTTAAAGCCATCCTTTAAGTGAATAACATTTACGCGATTCTTTAATCTGTCAACTACTGCAACAGGGTCTGTGCCTGCGTTAAATGCCCAGAAGGTGTCAATTTCAAAATCTATACTTGTTCTTCTTTCAAGCTCGCTGTGGATTGTTGAGCCCCAAGGCATTACTACAAATTCGTGTGAATGGTTGTGGTATCCAAGCTTTATTCCTTCGGCGGCAAGAATAGGCTGCGCGAAATTTATAACATTGCAAAAGTCCTCTATTTTTTCAATAGTAGACAAATCTGCTCCCGGAATAATGTAGTATGGATTACCGATTGTTTTATGATATGCAACGGTTTCTAAGATTTTTGTTGGGCGAAGGTCATCAAACTGGGAGTGCGTGCCAGAGCAAGTAAGTCCTGCTTCTTCAAGGAATTGACGGATTTCCTCGGCGCTGTGGCCGAAGAAGCCTGCAAACTCCACATATTTATAGCCCATCTGCGCAATTTTTTGCAAAGTGGACGCTACATCCTTTTCCATAGCATCACGAACACTGTAAAGCTGAATTCCGTAAGATCTCACAATTTATATTCCTCACTAAGTTTTTTATTTATTTTACCACAGGCGGAGTAAATAGTCAAGGAATATGATATTCATATGGCGCATAATATCCCATCTTTTTTACTGTATAAAGGTTGTACCGCATAGCAGGCATCTGTCACACAGATGCCTGCTAATTTCGCATTATTCAATGGAATTTAACTGTTTATCATTTTGATTAGCAAGAAGCTTTCTCTTTTTTACAAATTTGACCTCTGCACAAATCCAACATATAGTGGGAACAAAAACAAAGAACTCAATTATGTTAGTCGGTCCGCCATCGCACCTAAACTGATACCACTTTTCACAAGCAAGGTAACTGAATCCACCAATAGCACGGCTGACATCCACATCAAATTGATTTACGGATAACTTTCTTGCATTGATATGCGAATTGTGCCAAAGCATAATTTTTGCAGTGTTCCTTACATTTCCGTCTAATTCCAATTTTGATGTTCCGGAGCAGTACAAATTTAAATTCTCCGCATCAATATTGCGTATAGTGCCATTAACTCCCTCAAATGAAAAATGAATCATCACTTCATCTGCCTTAGCAACATCAAAGTCCAAATTCAAATTGGTATGAGTATAAAGCGATGAAATGGGAGAATGTACAACAATTTCCAATTCTGTACAATCAACATATAAGCCATAATCATAGTCGTATTCGGGGTCATCCTCATGTACTTTATTATACAAGGAATCTAAGCATTTTACAGTAATAGTTCCTTCGTCAGAGCTAATATCTACAGCGTCATGAAATTCCGAATTTGATGTAACCTCTACATAGCTTTCCGTGTCGTTGATGATTTTTAAGCTGGGCACAGCATTGTTAAATAAAGTTCTTCGCCCCTCAAAATCACTGAAAAATCTCAAGGTGTCGCCGTTTTCTATATCATATTTTTTCGTTACGACCTCGCCATTGGCAACGTACATTGCATATTCGGGATCGACAGAAATATTTCTGTCATTTATTATGATTTTAACGACAATAGCAATATAAAGTGCAGAAATCAAGGATGAGATTGCCAAACAAATTGAAACGATAACAAGCTTAACTGTATTATTGGTTAATTTTCTTTTTTCCATATTATTCCCACCTTTCTATACTACATTGTAACATATCTTTTAATATATTTCAATATTCTTGCGCTCGATAAGCTTGTTATACAAAAAGGACGAGAAATTCTCGTCCTTTAGGTTTTATTTAAACATTGCCTCGATGTCTGCTACGGTGTATCCGTCAAAGTTAATGGTTACGATAACAAATCCCATATATCCGTCGATTTTATGCAAATAATACACCTGAGTCATTGAAACA
>JAFTZI010000071.1 GCA_017461055.1 Clostridia bacterium
TCAATTGTTCCTGTTACAGCAGCAGGCGCTTCAGGAGCTGTTGCGCCTGTGATTTCGATTGAATACATATCTGCCATAGGACCATTAACAGTATACTTACCTACAAGCTCACCGTCATTGCCCTCTGTCTTAATCATTGGTTGAGCCAACATAAGACCTGAGCATTGGAACTGATAGCTACCATCTAAGCCGATAGAAATGATTATAGCGTTTGTTTCTTCTCCGTCCTTGTAAACAATAACTGTGCCATCGTCTAACAATACGTAATCAAATGTACCGCTATCTTTGCCATTGTTAACGTTGTCAGTTACAATGATTTGACCGGAATATTCAACCTCGTTAGAAGCCTCATCCGGTGTGAATACTACTGTATAGAAGTCCATACCGTTGAACAATGATGTATATGTACCAGCAAGAGCACCCTCAGCACCATCCTGCTTTACAAGAGTAGCAACAACAGGAGAGTTGCCTGCCTGCATTGTGTAGTTACCATCCATTCCAACACCAATAATAATGTTATCAACTGCTTCGCCATCCTTATAAATTACAAATGCGCCGTCTTCATTGATTTCATATGTGTATGTGCCATCAAGTGTGGACTGACCATAAGTTAATGCTGTAATTGTCATAGAACCGGTGTTAGCTTCTTCAACAGGTTCAGATGGAACAACAGGCTCAGCCTTTTCAAGAACGTAATCAAAGCCGTCGTTTGCAGAGATTACAAGCTCATAGTTGTCAGAAACATAAATGTCAAGAGCAACATCGTCGCCACTTACGTATTCATATGAAATGATACCGTCTGCGTAGGAGTAGCTGAATACACCGATTGTAGCCTCGCCACCCATCATAGCATTTTGATATGTGATTTCAACTGTACCAGTTGTTTCTGTTTCAGGTGTAAATGTTGCGGTAATGTTTTCCATACCCCAGTCATTTGTACCCTTGTAGTAGCCATTAAGCATACCAGCTACGTCTGGTGTTTCCAAAACATTAACTGTAAGCTCACATGTAAGAGATTCAACCTTGGTTGAAGTTAACTTGATTGTATATGTGCCAACCTCTGATGCTGTGAATACCTTAACAGCGGTGCCCTCAACCTCACCGTCTGTAAGTGAAGCTACTGTTTCAGCAATTTCGCCAAGGATTTCTGCTGTGTATGAGCCATCCTCATATTCGCCAACAAGAGCCTTAATATTAATGGACTTGCCAACGTACATATCGATTTCGCTCTTAGCCTCAAACAACCAGCTTGATGGGTTATAAACACCTGCTGAAATAGATGTTGGATCCTCAAAAGGAATTTCAACTGTTGTTACTGTTTCTACACCGTCAACCTTAATTGTTACAGTATATGTACCGGGATTGTTAAGTGTAAATGAGTAAGAGGTTGTTTCCTCATTAAACATTGGCCATGCCCATGGTTCAATTCCGTTTTGATCAACAATGATAAATTCAATGTTAGCAAGATTAAAGTCTGCTGTTACAGGAGAAACCTCTGTAAAGAAGAACTCTAAAGCAACGCCTGCCTTAGCATTAATAACATTTTCAGAAACATCGTTGCCGTCCTTATCTGTAATTACATAAGAATCAAGCTTTACGCTATCAGGATCAAATGGATTTGACTTGTTGCTTGTTGACTGCTCAACATCATACTCGTAGGATGTGCCAAACTCGTATGTCGTTTCGATTTTAATGTTAGCAGCAGAAATAACGCCCTCTTCGTTAACTGTAAATACAACAGTAGCTGTTGTTGTTTCATTTACTGTGAAAGCGAATGAGTAGTTATTTCCGTCAATTGCGCCAACCTCATTGCCTTCCTCTGCCTGAGCAAGAGCCATGTTATAAAGCGCTTCAATAAATGCTTCTACACCGCATACTGTTGTTTCATAATCATCAGCAAACCAGAAATTAAATCTGTAACCGTTCATTGATTCATCTGTGGTGTTTGTATCAGCCTCCGGAGCAAACGGTACCTGAACGTGTACGCCAAATACGTCACCGTTCTTGTCATACGCGTAGAAGTACTGGTCAACATACTCTTTAGCAACAAGGATTCTTACATAGTCCTCGCTAAACTCAGTCCATACAGCACCGTAAGTGGTGGTATAGGAATAGTTGCTTACGTCCATTGTTGTCATAGTGCTTGTTACAAGCTTACCTGCATTAGCCTTTGCAATTTCAATTGCTTGAGCTACAGAGGTAATTTCCGGGAGCTTGAAGTAACCGCACTCGCAGTTGCCAGCCTCGTCGTAATCGTGAGCCTCTACGCCGCTCTTTTCATCACTGTGCTCGCAGGTTGCTGCGTAGTAGTGATTTGTTTCGTCGTAGGAGTACTCGGTTGCGAATGTGTGTGTGTGTACAACAACGTCTCCAGTGTTATCACCTGTGTCGTCGCCGTTTTCGTCTTCGTTACCATTGTCGTTATCATCGTTATTGCCTGATGCTGATGAGCTGGTTGAGCTTGGTTGTGGCTCTTTTGTCTCTTCATCATCACCGCAAGCAACGAAGCAAAGTGTCATTGACACTGCGATAAGAAGACATAGTGCTAAATACAAAAGTCTTTTCATATTTTAGCCTCCTTCATATAAAAAATATTTATAAATAACTCTTGTGTATGGAAATTTGGCACTTATTTCCATAATAAGAATTTTTACCTATTGGTTTTATTCGTAATAGCCACAGGCAAACAGCCATTGACTATTTTCTGAGGATTCGTACGGGATATCTCCGTTTTCAGCCCAACCGTCTCCGTCCATAAACATAACTTGATTTACGGAGTATTTTTGCAAAAATTGACGAACCTCCTCTGTTACAGGAACTGCACCGTCACTATTTGCAATGTCGTGGTAGCCCTTAAGATTGGTATATGCCTCTTCAAGCTCTATATAGCCACCATATGTGATAAAGGACGTTGATTGTGCGTGATTATAACCCTCTACAAATAGCTTGTAGTTTTCCGTTCCGTTTGAAACGGTTAATGCTTTGTTGCCTCGGTATTCTATATTAATAAGGGCTTCATCAAGAATACCGGTTCTTGTTGCACTTGAAACGTCGGCATAAAGTATTGGACCGTAGCCAAAGCCATATCCGTCCTCGGATGTGTCTGTATACTTTGTTTCATCATACTTATGATAGAAGCCTGTTTTTTCGTTATAACGGTAGTTAGTGTCAAGTAATACCACCTTACCTGAAATTGTTACGGCAGGATTTTGCCATGTCTTGCCTTTATCTAAATCGTAATAATGGTTAAAGTGTCTTATTAAGTACTGATTAGCAAAATTATATAGTAGCCTGTTTTCTTCCTTATTAAGAAAAGCATTTAAGTAAAGTGCGTCGTTTAAGTTATTCTCTGTAAGATCATGTAGATTATAATAAGCCAATGAATCATTCTTAAAGGAAGGATATTTTGCTATTAGCTCTTCCTTAGTATATGACCTTAACTCTCTTAATCTATCAGCCATTATAGCATAAATTTCATTAGGCAACATATAGTCTGACTCGGTATGGTTAAGCTCAAATCCACCCTCATACTGTACTGCGAAATTAATCTGCGCAGGAAAATATTTATCGTTTCTTGCTGAAGCGTGTACAGCGAAAATAAACACTACCTGTCCGCCACCGCTTGTAGATATCATTTCCTCGGCTATTTCCACCTCGTACTTGAAGTTCTTTGTATAGTTTTTACCCTCCTTGCCGCCTGTATCTAATGTATATAGATAGTTAGGAGCAGCAAAGCTACTTGTATAAACATCAATCTTTGGGTTTACCTTATCATCGTGTGTTGACACCCAGGATTCAATTGTGTATGTGCCGCTTTTCTTTGGCTTAAATTCATAGTATACCTTCTGGCTATCGCTTTTCAGGGTTACACTATACATACTTGTTTCCTTAATTACCTTACGGTTATATACACTTGTACCGCCACCTGAGGCTGTTCCGATTGGGTATATATCTACGGTAATTTCAGGATTATCATTGGTTGCAACATAGATATTGGGGTTATAAGTATAGCCTTCGGGCATATTTTTAAGGGAAACATTATAGTCTCCGTCTAAGCCAAGGGCTGTTGCATAACCCTTTTCATTCACCTTTGAATCAACAAAGGAAATTCCGTCATTCCAGTTTACGATAATAGGATTAGATATATCAAAATCGGTAAAGGCTTCACCGTTTAATGACAAATTTACCTTAAAGGTTATGTCCTGCTCGGTGTTACCGTCGGAATTATCATTGTTGTCTTCTTTATCGTCGTTATTGCTTGAATTGGTTGTATCGGGGGTAGAATTCGCAGTGCTACTGGATGTACCACTTGGATTTTCAGTATTGTCACAGCCTAAAAGAGCAAGTAAGAAAAATACAGTTAAAGCAATTAAAAACAGTTTTTTCATTATGCTTTTCCTCCTACCTTGCTTTTCTTGAAAAAGCTCTTAATGTCGTTCCACTTAAGCTTTCTTACGATAATATCAATGACAAACAGCACCACTGCTGTTACCATTAACGGTATTGTGAAATAGTAAACGTAGGTTTCAATTTCACTTTCATCATTTTCTATTTTAATAGAACCGTTTTCGCTGACATTACCGTTATTGCCTACGGAATTATATAGGATTGCCGAGTCGAACAAATCAAACCTATTATATTCCGATAAATATGAAATGTTGAAGCTTGTAGCGCCCTCAAATATCTCCTCACCGAAGATATAATCAATGCTTACATCATATTTACCCGTTTCACCAACCTCAAAGGGAAGCTGATACAAGCCCTTTTCATAATAGAGGCGAGCTGTTGTTTCCTTTCCGCTTGGTGATGTTATTTTAACATCCACGATAACGTCAGGATTATTTTCAGCAGGAATTACCTCTAAGACAGCTCCCGTATTTTCCACGGACACACCTATATTAAAGGGGTAATCTAACCTTTCCTTTGGAGTGTTAGTTGTTAACAGACCCGTCAAGACAGCTGTTCCGCTTGGGTCGTTATACCAGCTATCAACCCATTTGCCTGAAAAGGCAGTTGAGAGTGAGGCTACGCGTCCGTTACCGTAATTCCAATAGGAATAAAGCGGTACCAAAACTGTGTCGCCTGTGGGGAATCTGTATTCAACATTTAAAACAGTTGTTGCATTTGATTTTGTAACGCCAAAATAATATCCACCGATGTTTGGAAGCTCTAACAATCCGTTTAATATCGGATCGTCATATGTTTCAATAATAACGGGGATGTCGCCCTCAACTACGGTCTCGGTAATATCGTCAGCAATTTCTGTTGACACAACCTCGGTTACATCCTCCGGAGTTTCAACAAAATAGTAATTACCGCGTCCTGCTGTGGCAATTTGCTTCAAAAGGTCTTGACCCACTGTGCTGTTGGTATTTATTGTTGATACAACAATACCTGATTTGCGCATTTCAGATACAACGTTAATGGGGTTATCCTGTTGGTCCACTGCAAGATATGTACGTCCGTCACTTATAAGTATTGCGTGCTTTTGATAGAAGGTTTGATTTTCCATCATATCCTTTGCAAGCTTTAGTCCTGCGCCAAGAACAGTTCCCTGTGTTGGTTGAATACTGTTTATGGCTTGAATAATTGTTTCCTTATGAGCAACAGATGTTGGCATTAGCTTCATAGAAGCATCTCCTGATACAGAGAAAACCGCTACGTAGTCCTGTGGGGACATTGTATTCAAAAGCTCAATTGCCGATTGCTTTGCCATTATAAGCTGATAAGCATCCTGCATACTTCTTGATGAGTCAATAACTATACCGTATAGCTTTGGCTCACCGCTTGTGTTACCGTACTGTATTGCCATCATATCCTTAAAGGCAGAATATAGGTCATTGTCCTGGTTTTGAACAAATGTGTTTCCGGCAGTTATCAAGCTCTTTCCAAATTTGGACACTACTATGTCAAGGTTGGAAATAAAGGCAGAAGCATTTTCAATTTCCTTTATGTCTACGCTTGACAAAATAAATTCATCGTACTTGCAAAGCTCCTCTATGCTGTACGGCACCGGCTCTTTTCTCTTTAAAAGAAGTGGCGCGTATATTTCAGCACTTTCGCCGTAGAGCTCCTCTGCTCTTGTCAGGTCTGAGCTTGTTTTTGAAACAAGCAGAACCTTAATTTTTTCATTGACGGTTTGAGTAAAGCTAAATTCGTTATTATGGGGGGAGGTATCGTGACTTGCGTCAACAGTTACCTTATAATCCTTTACTCCTCCTACGCTTGTATCAAGGTCTATGGATATTAAGTTAAAGCCCTTATGAAGTGGCTTTGAAACCTCTACCTTTATTTCTCCCGTTTCATCATACAGGCGAACAAAGGCATCGTTTCTGTCCTTTTGATTTTCTTCATTTGGTATATAATCAGTATTTGACTGAATTAATACCTGTAAAGAGGTCTTATGATTCAAGTAGGTTGAGGAAACAAATTCAACACTGTTTATTTGCACCTCATACTCATCATCCTTTATGTTGCTGTCAAGATAAATTGCATCAACATAAATATCCTGTGACTCAAGATTTCCGATAGCGCTTACTATTCTTGAGGCTTCGGTAGTAAGAGTTTCCTTACCGTCTGTTATCAGCACCATTCTTTTAATTGTGTTGTTTGAAAACAGGGTTGATGCGTAATTCAAGGCGCTTACTATATCTGTTGCACTGGTATCAACCAAGGAATTCTTTACAGATGAAAATTCGCCGCCAAAGACAGTATTAACAGCATAGTCTCTGCCGAAGCAAACTACGCCTACCTTAGTATTGGCAGGAAGATTTTCCTTTTTAATAAGCTCCTTAATGTAGCTGTCTGTTTTATCAATGTTACTGTTTGTAGAGTAAGAAACGTCGGCTACAATTAAAACCTCTGTTTCTGTTTTTACTGTTATTTTTTGCAAGCCCGCAAAGGCAAGCGCCACTAATGCGACCATAACAGTATGTAATAATAATGTAGTAATTGTTGATTTGCTCTTATTCTCTTTTCCAATGGCTATTATGTACGGCACAATCAAAAGAGCCAGGAGAGGAATGGCAATTAGCAACAAGTACGGATTATCGAAGCTGATACTTGTCATAGCAATACACCACCCAATCCGCCGCCATAATTACAGCTAAGCATATGAAGAATATAATGAGCTTGTCGTATATTCCGTCAAAGCCCTCTCCACTTGCTTCGCCAAGGAGGCTAATTTTACCCTCGTTATCTGTTACGGGGTCCTTTTCATCATCTGCCATTGCAGAATAAACATTAAAGCTTCTTACCTGTCCTGCAATTGTTGCAGTAACTGTGTAAACGCCTATCTCGTCAAGCTGAAATTCACTGACAATTTCGTTTGTGCTTAAATGAGATATTTTTCCTCTTGGACTTTCTACACGAATGCTTTCACAGTTGGACACAATATTAATTTGCGCCTTTTCGCCACATTCATAAAAAGCTTCATCTATAACTGATGGGAATGAAAATTCAATAAGATTATTTACTAAAAATACGTAATCTGCCAAAAGCGGCAAATCGGAATTATGCAAGTCAAATGCGAATACAACCTCACGGTTTCCGTATGTGTTTACGCCTGTAAATATTACAGGGTTTCCGTTGTGGGTAAACAATGTATCAAAGTTACGGTATGTATCGTACTTTGAGTACCTTGAAACATATATTTCGCTTCCGTCAACATCGCTTAACAGCTTTCTAACAGTTGACGCGCTTGCCTTTGTTTTTGTAATATTTTCCGCCTTATCAAGCTTAATTTCACCTTGATAGTTAAAGCCGGAATTTTCTATACTTGCTGTTGAGTTTATCAGCCAAACGCTGCCGTCATCAGGCACTGCCTTTGGATTGCAGGAATGGAATACATATAAGCCGTAGCCCTTTATTTCTCTTGACTTGTTTTCTTCCTTGGTCAAGTAGTCCTCAGGGGACATAACTGTTATGCTTTCGCTTCCTACGCTCTTCAAAACCGTTTCCAGGAAGAATGGGGTTTTGCTGATTAAAAGGGTTTTGTACGAGTTAGCCTTATTTACATTGTAAAGAACGCACTCGTTATCAAGTGACAGCGCATCGCTATTAAGAATTTTAACTGTTGCACTGTCAAAGCTTTCTATGTACAAATCAAAGGAAAACTTTGTAGCCTCTCCCTTTTTCACCGATACTTCCTTTTGCGCGCTTTCCTCTCCTGCTATTGCTTGAAGATTAATTATTGCGTCGCTTTCATATGAAGTAACATAACCATTAACAGTTAAATTGCCTAAAACAGAATAATCATATGTTACATCTGACAAGGCATAGTTATCCTTAGCGCTTGCTACATTAATAAGCTCGATATTTTCTGTTTCACTGTATGCTTTGTCTGTTACAAGGTATGTAAGGGCGCCCTTGTTTGCATCAAAATAGGACTGCGCCTTTGAAAGCGCGGTGCTAATGCTTTGAGAGCCGAAGCCTGACTGTAGCTCGTCCAAAAGAAGCAACGCATCATCCTTATCTGTTTCCTTTTCAAAAACAGTTGTGGTATTATTATCAACACAAATAAGGGTATATAGGCTACCGTTGCCTGAGTCCTCAATGATTTCCTTAATTTTTTCCTTACCTATGTCAAATCTGGACTTACTATTTTCCATTTCCATGCTCATGCTTCCGCTTGAGTCAAGAATAAAGCAGTATTCGTTTGCTCCGTTGGGTATTGTGAGCACAGGGTGAGCTATAGTCAAGGAAATTATTGCTATTGCCAAAATCTGCAAAATCAAGCTGATAATACCTGTCAGCTTATTGTCTTTTCTCTTTTTCTTTAAAAATCTTTCACTAAGAGTCCAAAGATAAGTTGCAGATACAGTTTGCTCTGTGTACTTGCTCTTAATGATGTATATCAGGACAAGAATAGGAATGCCTATTAATCCTAATAAGCCCAAGGGATACTGAAAGCTCATTTCAATACCTCCTTTTCTACCAGCTTACCGAAGAAGACATCTCCCATTTGGTCCTCTGATGACACAAGCAAATAGCTTGCTCCTCTTGATGCACACACAGTATTAATTCTTTCCTGCACGTACTCAAGGGCCTTTCTATATGCCTGCATTATATCCTTTTTAATGTTTTTTCTATAAACCTTTTCAACAGATTCGGAATCATACAAATGAACCTTACCTCTGATTTTCGGATTAAGCTCATCCGGTGACAAAACCTGAATGCAGAATACATCTCTTTTTTTATCAGCCAAGTGGTTAATGGCATTTTCGTAATCGTTGTCTGTTAAAAAATCTGAAATAATTACTGACATACCGTCGCCATAGCCAACGTTTGTAGGAATGATAGCATCACTTATATGGCTATCTCCGTTAAACTCCAAGCTGTTAAGCTTGCCTATTTCGCCAATGTAGGAGTCCTTGCCCACCATACCGGAAATAATTTCAATTACTTCCTTATCACGAATGGCATAAATGGAAACCTTGTCCATTTCATTAAGGGAAAGGTATGCAATTGTGGCAGCAAGCCTTAACGCCTGCTCTGCCTTATCGGCTCTGCCGTATTCCATTGAACGACTGGCATCGATGTATATTTTGGTATGCATTTGACGCTCGTCAAGATAAAGCTTTTGGTAAAGCCTTTCGAAGCGCGCATATGCGTTCCAATCTATTTTGGTTATATCATCACCCGGAATATAATCACGATAATCAGCAAACTCACAGGAGGAGCCATAGGTTTTACTCTGATGAGTTCCGCCAAACAAGCCTGCAACATTATTCCTAATCAATGTTTGCAGTGCTTCTATCTGCTGTAAAAATTCCTCGTTGATTATTGAATTCTTCATTTTTGCTGACCTTTATTTCTTTTTTGTTTCTTTCACTAACAAATCAATTACATCATCAACAGTCAGCTTGTCATTTACGGCTGTATAATTGATTTTTATTCTATGTCTTAATACGGGACGTGCAAGTGCCTCAATATCCTCATAGGAAACGTTGAAGTTGCCGTTTATAAGTGCTCTTACCTTAGCACAGGTAATCAATGCCTGAGCCGCACGCGGAGATGCACCGTACTTAATATATTTCTTAGCACAATCAGGAGATTTGTCAAGCTCTGCGTGAGTGTTTGACACAAGCTTAACCGCATATTTAACTACATCCTCAATTACAGGAACCTGCGATGCAAGCTGTCTCATTTCAAGAATTGTAGGTCCGTCTACAACTGCCTGAGCATTTTCATCAAGGGTGATTTGTGTCATATTTACAATATCAACAAGCTCCTCGTCGCTTGGGAACTTCATTATCAGCTTAAACACAAAACGGTCCATTTGCGCTTCAGGCAACGGATATGTACCGTCCTGCTCAATTGGGTTTTCGGTTGCGAGAACGAAGAATGGCTCTTCAAGGTCATATCTGTCATTACCGATTGTTATTTTGTGCTCCTGCATTACCTCAAGCATAGCAGACTGTGTTTTCGGTGTTGCACGGTTAATTTCGTCTGCCAAAACAAGGTTAGCAAAGATAGGACCTTTACGGAAGGAGCTTACCATTTTACCTGTTGCATCCTTTTCAATTACATTTGTACCTGTAACGTCAGATGGCATAAGGTCGGGGGTAAACTGTATTCTTGAGAATGGCAGACTAAGAGTTCTTCCAAGAGAACGTACCAAACGTGTTTTTCCAACACCCGGAACACCCTCCAAAAGAACGTTACCGCCTGCAATAATTGCAATTATTACATTATCTACGATTTCGTTTTGGCCAACTACGTCCTTGCGAAGCTCTGTCTTTATTAAGCTTACTGTTTCGCTGAACTTTTTTACCTTTTCCATGTTTTCCATATCATAAAATTCCTTTACTTTCTTTAATTTTCTTGGTTGCCTTGAGGTGTTAACAATACTGAATAGTATTTTCTCAAGATCTCAGCTAATTCCTCAGAAATTTCGCCATTACGTAGCATTTCTGTAATTTTGGATTCGTAATTTGCAATAACCTCGCCATACTCTACGTTAATATTATCAACGTTTCCTGCGGACTCCTTATTTTTGTCAATTACTATATCGTCGCTTCCGAAGATGTTTCCTCCTCCACCGTAGCCACCGTCTTCACCGATTTCAGGTCTGTCCTCAGGCTCGGTAGTTTCAAAATCATCATCCTTGGCTGTATTCTCCTTTATATCATCCTCGGTGATGCCGAAGATTCTCATAAGCTCACTTACCACACGGTCTTTTACATCATTGTTGATTTTTTCCTGTGGAATAATCTTTTTCAGTTCACTTATTGCAGTTTTGTTAAATGCTTCATCTATTTTGGAAAGGATATTTTCGTCAGAATACGTTCTTTCCACAATTAAAGCTAACGAATCGTGCAGTGATTTTAATACTCCGTATAATCCGTCGTCCTCTGTCAATCCGCAATTTCTGATAACTGCGCCTAATTCATCATTAAAGTCAGCAATATCATCCTTTGTTCCGCCAAGCACAAACAAGCCTGAGCTGATTGTAACAAATTCTGTTTCAACCGCATCCATATTCAAGCTATACAATGCAAGACTAAGCTTTTTAATTCTGTCATCCGCACTATCCTTAGCAAGCATATGCACCTTAAAGGTTGAGCTGGCACCGTTTACATAGCCACGAACATTTTTGATGACACCGATTACGTACTCCTTCATTTGAGATTGGAGTCGCAATTCATCAAGCTCCGAAAGCAAGGCGTTTAGCTCAGACAGCACATCGGCTTTAATATCAGCCTGCATATTTGACTTTTCCACCTCTTTAATCAGCGCCTCAAGAGCTATTCTTTGATGGTCAGTAGGATTGAACTCCTCGTCTTTATCATCCTCGTCCCCCTGCTGTGTATCATCATTTGGGTCTTGCGAGGGTGTTTCCTCTTCTTGATTAGACACGATAACAAGAGCTGTGACAAAGTAAGCAACGCAAATAACCAAGGCGATTATGAAAGCTAAGCATCCCTTAAGCAAGCCGAGCATATTTGTCGGTTGACTGTCAAGAATTTTTGTTGCGTCCTCTCGTTGTAGGAGTTTAATATCTCCTTCATCACCTAAAAAAGCGTGCATTGTTTGAATTTTTTCTCTTAAGCCATATGTATCATCAAGCTTTTTTGCAAGCTTTTTATCATTTGGCTTAAGGATGAAAAATGTACCGAGTCCTAAAAGTAATCCAAAAGCAACACCGATAAGAACTGCGTAAATAATATTAAAGTCAAGCTTTTTCAGCGCGGTTACAATTAGGAAGGTAGCAACGACAAGCAAGATAGCGCTGATGCCTGTAAGCAAAGCTTTAATAACAGCATCTATCACATATTTCTTTTTGAAACGTTTAAAGCTATCACCCATCATTGTTCCTCCTTTCTATATATAATAAATAATGCGTGTTAATATTTTAACACAAAGTTATAGGAGTGTCAAGGCAAAAAATACAAATTGTGCTTTTTTACGTGTTTTTAGGCAGCTTTACTAAAAAATATGACGGTAGATTTGCTCTACCGTCGCAATGCTTGTTCATAGTGAACGCTTGTTAAACGTCACATACATTTAAGTACCTGCTTTACAATGTTCTCCTTTTTTGCATTTTGTTTTGTTTCAGTTTAGCATAGTTTTGTAAAATTGTTAAAAAGGTTATTGATAATATTTTAAAAGTGTGGTAAAATATTGTGCGATTTGTTAAGTAAGGAGGGATTATATGTTCAACATATTGGTGGTTGATGACGATAAAAACACCCGTTTGTTTCTAAAGGCTGTTTTAGAGGGTGCAGGTTATACTGTATATACTGCTAACAACGGAGTTGATGCCTTAAGCGTTATGGACTCGGAGCATGTTGATTTGGTAGTGCTTGACGTTATGATGCCTATTATGGATGGCTATGAGCTTACAAAAATATTACGCGAAAACCAAGATAATCTTCCTATACTTATGATTTCCGCAAAGCAGCTTCCGAAGGACAAGCATATGGGCTTTTTAGCCGGTACTGATGACTACATAACCAAGCCTATTGACGATGAGGAAATGCTATACAGAATCAAGGCACTTTTGCGCCGTGCCAAAATTGCAAACGAGCATAAAATTTTTATCGGTGATGTGACGTTAGACTATGATTCTTTAACTGTTACTAAGGGTAATGAGGTAACCGAGCTTCCGCAAAAGGAATTTTTGCTCTTATTCAAGCTTCTTTCCTATCCCGGAAAAATATTCACACGCATACAGCTGATGGATGAAATATGGGGCGCTGACAGCGAAACAGGCTGGGAAACGGTTACTGTACATATAGGTAGACTGCGTAAAAGATTTGAGGGCTGGGATGAATTTCAAATAGAGGCTGTTCGCGGTCTTGGTTACAAGGCGGTGAAAAAACAATGAAATATGCTAATAAGAGAGACCAAAAGAACATTCGCAAGCTAACGCTTATATTTTCGTTGATTGTTTTACTCGTTCTTATTGTTGTTCTCGGTCTTTCGTCCCTGACTGCTTACATTTTGATTGAGGTTGGAGTTATTGCTAAGGAGGACGGTATCGGGGCTTCACATATTATTTTGTTTATGGCAATAACAAGCGTTGCTCTTGGTACGATTATATCAATAATAGCAAGCAGGATGATTTTAAGTCCACTTAATATGGTAACGTCAAAAATTAAAAGCCTTGCAAACGGAAACTTTGGAACAAGGGTTGATTTTGATGAGATTGTCAGTCGCATGCCTTCCTTTCTCGAGCTTTCTACTGTTTTTAACAAGCTTTCCGAGGAGCTTCAAAACACAGAGATGCTGAGAAGCGACTTTATCAATAACTTTTCCCACGAATTTAAAACTCCTATTGTTTCGATTGCCGGCTTTGCCAAGCTTTTAAAAAAAGGAAATTTGACCGAGGAGCAAAAGGAGCAATACATTACAGCCATTGAAGAGGAGTCTATGAGACTTTCCTATATGGCTACAAATGTTTTGAATTTGACAAGAATTGAAAATCAATCTATACTCTCTGATGTTACAAAATTTAATGTATCAGAGCAAATTCGTTCCTGTATTCTTCTTTTAGAGCCGAAATGGTCTAAAAAGGCTATTGATTTTCAGCTTGAGCTTGACGAATACACAATTGTTGCCGGTGAGGAGCTTTTAAAGCAGGTTTGGATAAATTTAATTGATAATGCCATTAAGTTTTCAAATGACGAGGGTGCAATATCTATTCACGCTGTTGAGAAAAAGGAGACATTATCAATTTCAATTACCAATTACGGATTTGATATTCCAAATGAGGCTATGTCAAGGCTGTTTAACAAGTTTTATCAAGCCGACGCTTCACACTCATCTGAGGGAAACGGTATTGGCTTAGCTATTGTAAAAAAAATAATTGACTTACATAGCGGAAGCATTGAGGTTGAAAGCAAGGATTTAGCCGTTACCTTTACGGTTACTGTTCCAAAGATTATTTATTAGGAGGAAAACTATGAACGGTTTATTAAAGGCATTAATCTGCATACTTATAGGATATTTTATAGGCACGATTAATCCTTCATATTTAATTGCCAAAATAAAGGGCTTTGATATAAGAAAGCGCGGCTCGGGAAATGCCGGGGCTTCAAACGCTTTGATTGTTTTCGGAAAGGCTGTGGGTATTCTCTGCGCCTTGTTCGACATTTACAAGGCTTGCCTTGCAATTGAGCTTACAAGACAAATAATTTTCCCCGATTACAGTCTTGCGTTTATTGTTACGGGCACTGCGGCTATTGTAGGACATATGTACCCATTCTATATGAAATTCAAGGGTGGCAAGGGTCTTGCCTGTCTTGGCGGTGTAGTTTTAATGTATGACTGGAAATTCTTTTTGATTCTCTTGGCTATAGAAATCGTCGTTGTGCTTGCAACCGATTACATATGCTTTGTTCCGATGACCGCATCACTTATTTTCCCTGTGGCGTACGGTATTTTTGAAGGCTCCTTCCACGGCGCTTGCATATTCCTGATTGCAACTATTTTGATTTTGTTCAAGCATGCCGAAAACATTATCAGAATAAGAAACAAAACCGAATTGCATTTCAGCTACCTTTGGAACAAAGAAAAGGAGCTTGAAAGAATGAACGAAAATGATGTCAACATTGATGTTTCCAAGGATAACGAGGAAATAATGAAATAATTTTTTGAGGGTAAGGCGAATTTTGTCGTTTTATCCTCTTTTTGTTTATTTTTAGTTTATTTTTGTGTTTTAATATTAAATCGTAATTCCTAAAGGAGGCTTATGCTATGGGCAAGATTTACGCACTTTTCAATCCTCTTTCCGCAAACAAGCTTGGAGAGGAAAAGGCAAACAAGCTAATCGGTTTTTTTCCAAAAGAGGACATTGATTTTGTTGATATTACTAAGATTGATAACTACAAGGCCTTTGTTGATTTTTTAGAGCCTGATGATAAAATCGTAATTTGCGGCGGAGATGGCACTATAAACCGTTTTGCAAACGAAATTTACGATTTAGGTGTCAAAAACGAGATACTGTATTATGCAACCGGCTCCGGAAATGACTTTTTACGTGACTTAAATAAGAGGGAAGAGGACGGTCCTGTTCCGTTGAATGACTACTTGACTGATTTACCTGTTGTGACAGTCAAGGGTAAAGACTATCGCTTTATTAACGGAGTTGGCTATGGCATTGACGGATATTGCTGTGAGGTTGGAGATAAGCTGAGAAATTCCTCTACAAAGGCTATTAATTACACGTCTATTGCAATTAAGGGTCTTCTCTTTCACTATAAGCCGACCAATGCAACTGTTTATGTTGACGGTCAAAAATACGAATTTAAAAAGGTTTGGATTGCTCCTACTATGGTAGGTAGATTTTACGGTGGCGGAATGATGCCTGCACCTACGCAAAACCGTAATGACAGGCGCGACCACGTTTCTCTTTCCTTACTGCACGGCTCAGGCAAGCTAAAGACATTAATGATTTTCCCTTCTCTGTTCAAGGGGGAGCACATTAAGCACAAAAAGCATGTATCTGTTTTTACCGGTAAAAGCATTACTGTTGAATTTGACAGGCCTGTTGCGTTGCAGATCGATGGCGAAACTATTCTTGATGTTTCAAGGTATGAAGTAAAATTAGGCGTTTACGCCAAGCTTTGATGATACATAAAAACACTATGAAAGCCAATGCTTAGGCTTTCATAGTGTTTTTCAATTATTCAAGGCATATTCTATTAGGTCGCAAACGCGGTCACAGCTATTCTTTGCTACTTTTTTCACCTTTTCGTTCGCATTATTAATTGCAAATCCGCAAAACTCTAATATCATAGGAATATCGGTAACTCCATCACCTATTGTGTAAACGGACGGATTATCAAATTGACTTGTATATTCTTTTACCGCTACCGCCTTTGTTACACCTAAGGGTGTTATTTCTATACATTCAAAGTTTCTGAAAAAGGTTAGCTTGTCCTCATAGCTTTCTTTGACATAAGCTTCTACATTCTCGGCATCCTCTATGGTTTTAAACCAAAGCGTACAATTGTTAAATTCCTTTAAGGATGAAAAATTATGAGGTATTTTACCGAATATGTCTAAGTGATGTCTTGTTAGCTCATTAATTACGGTAAAGGATGCAACATTGTGCTTAAGTGAAAAATCCGCAATATCTGAAACAGCTTTAGTTTCACTGGATTTATGCTGAAATAAGATTCTTCCTTCACCGTCACACGCAATTGCCCCTGTGCTGCAGATTAAAAAATCAAGCATCCCTGAAAGCTCTTTCTTTATAGGAACCGACGCATATAAATCTCGCCCTGTAACCATGCCAAACAAGCCACCCTGTGTGCGAAATTTACAAATTGCGTTCTTGTCCTCTTCACTTATTCCTATACCGTTTTCCTGAAAAAGCGTTCCGTCATAATCGCTTGCAACTATCTTCATTTTTATTACCTCTTAGCTTTTTTAATATTTTATCACAGCACAAATTTAAAGTCAACTTATATTGACAATATATTAAAAAAATGGTATTATTAAGCTATATTAATTTAAGCTGCCCTTTTCATTAAGGACTAATTGGAGGAATTATGAATTTTACTGATGTTAAAAGGCTAATTGACACTATGCCTTTGCGTGGAATACCATTTTTTGAGCTTATTGTTACCAAGGACGGAGATGAGGTTTTCAGACACAGGGTCGGCTATTCTGACGCAAAACAGGAAAAGCTATTTGAAACGGACGATTTATATTGGCTCTATTCTACCTCTAAGCTAATTACCTGTGTTTCAGCTATGCAGCTTGTTGATAAGGGTATTATCAAGCTTGATGACCCTGTTTCCAAATATATTCCATCCTTTGCAAATTTAACGGTCAGAAACAGCAATGGTACTGTTGCTCCTTGCAAAACCACAATGACCATAGAGCATTTGTTTACAATGACATCCGGAATTGGTCCTGACCATGAGAATAATAAAAATTTAAACAAGATTATTGATAAAAATCCCAATGCTACAACCTTTGAGCTTGTAAGCGGATTTGCTGATGTCCCTCTATATTTTGAGCCGGGAACAAGATATCAATATGGCTTTAGCCACGATACTTTAGCTTGCGTGGTTGAGGTTGCAAGCAAAACACGTTTTTCAGAATATGTTCAAAAGAACATTTTGGACCCGCTTGATATGAAAAACACGGGCTTCAGACCCACAAACGAGCAAAAAACACGCTTTGCAGCTACTTATAGATACGACAATTCCAATGGAACGAGCACCTTGATGCCGACCGAAAACAAATATGCTCTTACGCCTAATTATGATAGCGGTGGAGCAGGTCTTTTCAGCTGTGCGCAGGATTATATTAAATTTCTTACTGCTCTTGCTTGCGGTGGCACTACCAAGGACGGATATTGTCTATTAAGTGAAAACGCTATCAAGCAAATGGAAATTAACAGGCTGTGTAAGGAAGCATTAAGCGACTTTGTTAACGGTCGCTTGCACGGATACGGTTGGGGGCTTTGCGGAAGAGTTCACATTAACCCTGTTTATTCTCTTTCTAAATCCTCAGTTGGTGAGTTTGGCTGGGATGGAGCTGCCGGATGCTTTTCTATGGTTGACAGAAAAAGCAAGGTTGCTATATTTTACGGTATGCAGGTACATAACTGTACCTACTCATATATTATACTTCAGCCTCTTATTCGTACTTTGGTTTACAAGGCTTTGGAGGATTAAATGGTATTTTATCTCTTAACGATTTTTATTTCAATGGTTATTATTGCGTTGGTTAATGCTCTTATTGCACCGTTTGATATCAGTAATTTTTTATGGATTTTCTTAAATGTAACGGTTAGCACTGTGGGGGTTATTGCTCTTGACGGTCTTGGCGCATTTCTTGTACGCAGAGCTTTGCCCGAAAAGTGGTTTTTGCCAAAAAGAAAGCTGTTCACTGTTTCAAAAAAGGAGCATAATTTTTATAAAAAAATTAAAATTAAGGCTTGGAAGGACAAGGTTCCCGAGCTTGGCATGTTTACTGCCTTTAGCAAAAGTGAATTTAAAAGCTCCAGCGATAAGAGCTACCTAAAAAGATTTATTATTGAAAGCAACTACGGTGTAATTTGTCATTTGCAAAATGCTATTTTCGGATTTTTGATTTTGTTTATTCCATACTTTAACGGAACAAGCGTATGCTTTCCCGGAATGGCATCTGTTTGGATTCCGATTTTTGCAGTTAATTTTATTCTCAGTATGCTGCCTGTATTTATTTTAAGATACACAAGCTATACTCTTTTAAGGCTTTATGATAAGCAGCTCAATAAGGAAGCAATTGCTAAAGATTCGAGTGCCTGTTAAACATCGAGGCTGACACAAATTAGTTTTTTGTAGTCGTTACCTATACAAAGTCAACAAAAAATCAAGGCGTTTCCTTTGGAAAACCTTGATTTTTTGTTATTTTTGCACATATTGTTCACAATTTGTTAATGCTATGTGTCAGCCCCATTTTCCTATTTTTCAATAAAAATAACCACGGGGTCGAGTGTTTTTGCAGAAATATCTAAAATATATCTGTTGCCTTCCTTTTTAAATGCCACAGGAATTGTATCTCCATTTGGGGTTAAGCAAGAAAAGCTTTTTGCGTTAAAATCGCACACAAGCTCAACATTTTCTATTGTATCAAAGCCTAAATTGAAGATTGTACAAAAGAGCTTGCTTTCATTTATATCCGCAACCCTTAAATATACCTCCTCGTCACCGGGAAAATACACAGGCATTTCGCCTGTGTCCTTTAGCATATCTATCAACTGTTCCTTTCTTGAATAATTCAAGAAGGAAAATGTGCCCGATGATATACTGTATTTGGATGTAGGGCTACCGCAAAATACAAATATTTTGCCTCCAAGCTCGTTTGTGTAGCCTGTAACACCAGGGAAAAGCGATTCATAATTTTCATAATCCGTTGTGTTATATACGTATGAATACGCAACGGTTTTTTCGGATGATGGAATCAATTCCATTATTTTGTCTTGAATTTTGGTGTGGTTGCCATTTATGCTTATTATTTCTCGTATAGGCTGCTTGCCTGTCCAGCTACGCACATCTACACCGAGATATTTGCCAAAACCACGATTTATTAAATTTTTAGCTGTGTCGGATGCTAAAACAGCCACTCCCCCAAGGATTTCTATGATTTCGCTGTCAGAAAGTCTTGTATCAACGTCACCCTCCAAGCAGACAATTCCACCCATTTCGCTTGAAAAATACATTGGCAAGCCAAGCCTTTCAAGAACGTAATAGCTCCAGCCGTCCCACTCTTCCTTTACTCTTCCGTAGGTAAAGTCGGGAGTTGAAGGAACGAAAATTCGGCATCCCCGCCATTTCAGATTAGGTTGAAGCTGAGCTAATTTTTCATAAAAGCCACGGTTTTTCCCCAATATTTTTCGGTAGGCTACTCCGCTTTTCTCTTCATAGGCTATTAAGCGAGTTATCCAATGCTTTGCGCCGCAAACGCCCTCCAAAATTGAGCCTGTAAAATGTGTGTGGAGTCCCTGTGCGCTAACGCTATATCTGTTTTGCGGACAGGTATCTGTTTCCGCAAGAATTATGTCTGCCTTTCCCTTTAGCTTTGCTATTTGGGTTGCGGCGCGGTGGAATACTCTACTGAAAAATCTTGTTCCTTGAGGTGTGTAGTTTCCGTTATTTATTCTGATTGTTACAGGGTTATTTTTGCCTGCTAAGGTCGAGGCAATTTCGTAAGCAAATTCTGCATTATTTCCGCA
>JAFTZI010000072.1 GCA_017461055.1 Clostridia bacterium
GATTATCATCCTATTTACTTTTGCATTTATTTATGATATAATAGATTTACTAACTAACATAGTTTTATAAAATTCTGTTAAAGATAGGAAAATGATTGTATGTGCATTGCTTATTTTAAAATGAATAAACTTGAAAAAAATCCTACAAAATATATCAAAGAAAAATGTGCATTTTTGCTTTCTAGAGGATATAAATTAAAAGTTTATCATAAAAACGGAGAATATAATTTTCACTTTTATTTGAAGGATAAACAATATAATAAAGATAACTACTATTATCTAGATTGCCATTATATAGACTTTTTATTTGAAAATGACTCTGTGGATTGCCAGTATTCAAATGTAAATGCTTCTGGCAATATTAGAAAACTAAATATTGACTTTCCGGAGAAATTCAATTCATTTACAAACATGGAAAAGATGGATTGTTTGATTGAGCTTGTAAAGAATAATATAGACCTCATAGATATAAGACCTCTTACAAAATTACAACAAGCATTGAATCTATCAAAAGAGGGGAAACATACAGAAGCATATCAAATATATGAAGAACTATACAATAAGCAAAACAATGCAACAAATTCATTTAATTTATTGATGTGTGCAGTTCATTGCGGAAAAAATGAGGTTGAAAAGAAATTATATAAAAAGCTTCAAAATTATACTCCTAATCTAAAAAAAGAGCCGATGGAATTAAGTGGATGTTTTGTAAGGTACTATTATGGATTAACGCTTTGTGAGGCAAAAAGAAATCAAGAAGCAATAGAGATTGTTGATTATCTTATAGATGCTATTTCCCATTATAAAATTACCGATCCAACATTTTTATACGTTAGAGGAATTCCTACTGCTCAAATGGTTTGTGAGTTAATCAAACACACATTTGTTGACGATAAGATTCAATTCGCAGAATATAAGAATAAATTAGTATCGTTATTAGACGAAGATACTAAAAAATACGAATTTAAAGAGTAAGTATTAATAAGCCCATAGCTCCTTGTAAAGAAGTTATGGGCTTTTATTTGTCATCTCGAAACCTGTATTCCAAAATAATCTCTTGTAAAGAAAAAGTACGAACCCTGATTACTCTGGGTTCGTCCTATACTGTTTGGTGCGGGTGACAGGAGTTGAACCTGCACGTGAAAACACTAGATCCTAAGTCTAGCGCGTCTGCCAATTCCGCCACACCCGCATATTATTTTGTGCGTGTTTTTTGCACGATTAGTATTATACTACACAATTGCGGTTTTGTCAAGGGAATTTTATTTAAAAATCTTTTCTTTTGGCTTAATGCTGACGGTGTCTATAAAGAGGGGTAATTATTAGATCTGTACAAAAAACCTCCTTTTTGGTTTAAACGAATATAGCTCCCTCGTGGTGAGGGAGCTTTGTGTTATAATAAGTGTATTCCCTTTTCTTGGCATTCCTTAGTGGTTTTTTCGTCCCAGAAGGATGAATGAACCTCGCCTATATGCGCTTTTCTTAAGAAGTACATACACATTCTTGACTGTCCGATACCGCCGCCGATTGTGTAAGGTAGCTCGCCATTTAAGAGGGCTTTATGGTATGCAAGCTCACGTCTTTCCTCGCAGCCTCTTTCCTTCAGCTGTCTTTCAAGCGCGTCCTTATCAACACGAATGCCCATTGATGAAAGCTCAAAGGCTATGTCAAGGACAGGGTAATAAACCACGATGTCGCCATTTAGCTCCCAGTCGTCGTAGTCGGGCGCTCTTCCGTCGTGGATTTTTCCGGATTTCAGCTTACCGCCGATTTTCATTATAAACACAGCACCGTGCTTTTTTGCAATTTCCTTTTCTCTTTCCTTAGGAGTTAAATCGGGATACATATCCTCAAGCTCCTGTGAGGTTACAAAGAAGATTTTTTCCGGAAGCTGTTGTCCTATAAAGTCGTATTCGTATATAATGTAGTTCTCAGTGTGCTTTAAGGAATTGTAGATGATTTTTACAGTCTTTTTCAGGTATTCCTCTGTCCTTTGCTCCTTGGTGATTATCTTTTCCCAGTCCCATTGGTCAACATACATAGAGTGAATATTATCGGTATCCTCGTCACGACGGATTGCCAGCATATCTGTATACAAGCCTTCGCCTGCTTTAAAGCCGTAGTTTTTCAGCGCTACTCTTTTCCATTTTGCCAAGGAATGAACTATTTCCAAATTATTGCCGGAAAATGTATCAAAGGTAACTGCTCTTTCTGTACCGTTAAGATTATCGTTCAAGCCGCTTTCAGGTGATACAAAAAGCGGAGCTGATACTCTTGTAAGGTTCAAGCCAATCGCTAAATCTCTTTCAAAAAAGTCCTTTACCTTTTTTATAGCAAGCTCTGTTTGTCTTATATCTAACAAGGATTCATAGCCCTTTGGTATAAATAATGCCATTGTTTTTTCCTCCACAAAATGATATTTCAAGTATATCACATCCCTTTGCTTATTTCAAGTAAATATTTAATATTATCAAATTTTATATTTAATTATTATTAATATTGACAGAAATAGTTTTGTGTGGTACAATAATTATGTATAATTGTACTAAAAAGGAGTTTTTTATGAAGAGAAAATTTGGCAAAATAAGCTTAGTCTTTATTTTGACGTTTATTATACTTGCAATAGCTGTTACAATTGCTACGGTGGCGGCAAATTATACTGACCCTGACGGAATCAAGTGGACCTATAATATAAATGCCGATAAGACTACTGCAACTATTACGGGTGTTACACTTACTAAGCAGACAAGTGAATTTATTATTCCGTCTACTGTAAGTGATGATAACGGTAACGTATATACTGTTACAGCAATTGGTCAAAACGCCTTTAACCAAAGCACCAAAAAATTAGTTTTCGGTAAGCTTACTATCCCGGATACTGTTACCTCTATTGGCTCAAATGCTTTTGCGGGTACATATATTTTTGGTAAGGTTGAAATTCCAAACAGTGTTACCAATATTGGCTCCGGTGCATTCTCTAACTGCGACGGAATTACAGAGGTTGTTTTATCAAGCAATGTTAAGACTATTGAGTCTGATACATTCAACGGCTGTTACGCCTTGAATACAATTAATCTTGATAATGTAGCTACTATTAACTCCAAGGCATTTTATGAATGTCCTGCGCTTTGCTACATTTCATTCAGCGATGAAATTAAAACAATTAAATCAAATGCGTTTTATAACTGCATTTCTCTTCACGGCAAAATTGACATAAGCTCTGTTACCACAATTGAGCAAAATGCCTTTTACAAGTGCAACGGAATAGAAAGCTTTGTTATTCCCGATAAGAGCCACAATATGAACGCTTATAACACTTGTACGGGTGTTCAGGCTTATTACACTACCGAAAACAATACTGATTATCTTTCCATTGACGGTGTTCTTCACTCTAAGGACGGAAAGACTGTATTGATTTATCCTTCCACAAAATCCGATGCTGAATTTCATGTGGCTGACTCTGTTACCACCATTGGAAAGCTTGCTTTTAACGGTACTAAAAACCTAAAAACCGTTATTCTTGGTAAAAATGTTACAAAATTAGAGGATCAAGCCTTTGCAAGCTCCTCTATCACACACGCTTACATTTCTGAAAGCGTTACTAATGTTGGATTTGATTTATTCAAGAACTGCTCTCAGCTTACTTGGGTAGTATTTGGTTCAAATGTACAAGCTATCGGAACAGGAGCTTTTTATAATACTCCGGCTCTTGAGCTTGTAATTGCAAAGAATGACATGGTAACAGCTGTTGCTACCAATGCCGACTTCCATTATGCAAGTGAATATGTTTGCTCCGAGCATATCTACGGTTATATGGATAAGGCTCCTACCTGTGAGGAATACGGATATAACAAATGTATTATCTGCGACCGATACGAATATATTAAGGAAACAAATCACTCGGGTGCTATCTTAGAGGAGGTTAAGGCTTCTTGTACTACCGACGGATACAGAGTGGTTGAATGTATTACCTGCAACAAGACAGTAACCGCGATAACAGAAAAGACAACCGGTCATATGTCCAACGGCAAGGTATACAGTATTAGCGCCAGCTACAAATCTCCTGCGTTTAAGTATTCCACATGTACCATTTGTAACAGTATGTATGTTTCAGAGTACGAGGCTGATTTCTATATTCTTGGTGATGTTAACTGTGACGGAAGAATCAGCTTTGCAGATTTAGCTGTTTTAAAGGACTATATTAAGGATAATTCCTCTGTTAAAGAAATATCCGTTGTAAATGCTGACATTGCTCGTGACGGAAAGGTTGACCAAAAGGATTTAAGCATGCTTAACGCTTATCTAAACGGTCACATTGATGCACTTCCGGAGTTAAATATTGAATGTAACAGCCATAGCAAAAATACAATCGAATTAATTAAGGCTTCATGCGGTCAAAGCGGCTTCAGAATCAGATACTGTATCGACTGCGGTGCGCTTACCGATGAATTAAGCACCAATATGCTTGAGCATACCTTTACTGATTCTCTTGTTATTAGTCCTACCTGCTCCAAGACAGGTCAACGAGTATCGGATTGCTCGACCTGTGAAAAGAGGATTATTGAAACTCTTGACAAAACCGAGCATACAGGCAGATGGTACACAATCGACAAGCAAAGAGGCTACGAATACACATCCTGTGATGTTTGTGGCGAAATCGCATCAAGGGCAGTTGACTATTCTAAGTTTGATGCTCTTATTAAGCAAATTCCTAAGTATTATAACGTTTATTACCAGCCGGAAACAGTTAATATAATAGAACCTATTATTGCTAACTATGACCTTTCTCTGACTCAGACAGAGGTTGACCAGAGTGTGCGCATTCTTTCGAATGCTCTTGCAGATGCTCAATATATGGTTTATGACGTGCCTGTTGTATTTATTAACGCAAGTGTTCTTGCCAAGGAATACCACGATGCAACAATTATAATTGCATATATGGGCGATGACGGAAAGACCAAGGTCGAAGCAATTGACTATAACGGCGAGGTTAAGATAAGAGGTAGATCCTCTGCGTCTCACTCTAAGACTCCTTATAACTTCAAGTTTAATTCAAAGGTTGATTTGTTTGGTATGGGTGCGGGCAAAAAATATTGCTTGCTCAGTAATCAAAACGACACAACCTTACTTAAGAACGCATTAATGTTTGAATTGTCTGACCTTTTTGGCATTGAAAACTCCTGTAAATATACTGTTGTTGACCTTTATACTAACGGCAACTACAGAGGCAGCTATCTATTGACTACTCCTGTTGACGTTGGCTCGGACAGAGTTGACATTGATGAGGACTATGATTTCTTATTTGAGGTTGAACACAGTCCTTTACAAGAGGATAAGGACAAATCCTACTTAATCCAATCCCCTATTTTTGGAATTGAATTTTTAGTAAACAGCCCTGAAATTGAGGATATGAAGCCTGAAGCATACTCCAGCATGAGAACTACTGTTGCTCTTATTGACTTTGCCATCAAGAGTGGCGACTGGGAGCTTATTCAACAGTATGTTGATGTAGACAGTGTTGCTAAGTATTTCGTTCTTCATGATATGCTGAAAGAGGTTGATATTATTTGGGACTCTACTCGATTCTATGTTCAAGACGGTAAGCTTTACGGTGGTCCGGGTTGGGATTTCGACCTATCAATGTTTGCCGATGGAAGTGCTATTGGCGGCGGTACTGCGGTGAACGAGCGCGCTTACTACCAAAACCTTTCCGGAAATTTGTGTGAGGGTGGCGAATTAAACAACACAGCTACCGGTGTTTGGGCAAGCGTTGAATGGATAGCTCCCAGTAAGGATTCAACAGATGATAGAATTTGGTTCTGCTCACTTTACAAGCATTCACCTGATTTTGTTAAATTGGTTTGCCAATATGTTGCTGATTTGAATGATGAAATGTCGCTTCTATATGAGGACCAATTGGACTCAAAGGGCAAGGTTGCCGCGCAAAATATTATTGACTCAATTATTCTTGATGAGAAAATTGAAGGCTCTATTATTCGTAACCGTAACAAGTTCAACATTTCCAAGAGCACATACGACCAAGCTGTTGAAAACCTAAGAGGCTGGCTCAAGGATCGTAATGAATGGATGCAAGAGTATTATGCAGGTAAGCTAAAAACTCTTCCATAAGGTAAATTTAAAAGGCATTTGCTTTTATGCAGATGCCTTTTAATATTTGAAAGAGGCTGACACATAGCATTAACACTTGTGAACAATATGTGCAATAATAACAAAAAATCAAGGTTTTCCAAAGGAAACGCCTTGATTTTTTGTTGACTTTGTATAGGTAACGACTACAAAAAAACTAATTTGTGTCAGCCCCTTCATATTTATATCATTGCAGACGAGATTTCATAGCTGATGATGCAATTGTTGCAGCAAGCGCTATGCCAAGTCCAACGCATGCCTTTGAAATAGCTGAGGCTTGCTCGGTTGTCAGCTCTACACTGAATTTATTTTTTAAAATAATATTGTAAAGAATTATTATTATTCCAAAAGTGATAGCTCCACCAATGCCCTCGGACTTTTTCTTTCCGCTGATACCATAGTGAAGATTGCCGGCACGTGCTAAAACTGATACAATACCCTTATAAATTACCGGCATTAAAAACATTAACATACAAACAAAGAGAGATATCAAAACAAAGGAAGCTACTCCAAGCTCGCTTTCCTGTGTCAGCATCAGCTCTTCTTCCCAGGTCCTTCCAAGCTCAGCCTTTATAATGTTAGATATAAACACGTAAAGACCGATAGCAGAAACAAATGAGCTTACTTGAAGCGCTATCAAAGATGCTGTTTCGCCCTCACTTCTTACAAGCCAGCTTGCAACAATATTGAATACGATTACAATTATAGTTACAACTACTGCGCATATGCCTGTTTTAGTCAGATGTGAATTCCAAATTGCAGATACAGCCAGCAATAGTGCTGCCCAAGAAAATGTGTTTCTTGATATTAATAATGCTTTACCATAATCTCTTTTCAAAATAGCTCCCAAAAGCTTTAAAGCCGTAAATATCATTGCTATCGGGAATAATAAAAGGATAATCATTACAAATATAAATTTAATAATTGCAGATACCATTAAAGAAATCATTTCACTTGATGTAACTGCTTCATCAAGTATTACAGAAATGTCAAGTGATGTGAATGCCCATCTGAATTGGTCAAGGCTTTCAATAGTAACAGCATTATAATCAATGTCTTTTAGCTTCTCTCTACATTCTTGCAAATCATTATAAAGATTATTACGATGTTCTTCGTTTGAACCGCTTTCACAGGCTTCTATAAACTCATCTTCCTTATCCTCGCACGCCTGTACATCTAAAAATGCCTCGAAATACTTAACTGTGTTCGGGATTGCCTTTATAAAGGAAACTGCGTCATAATCAGTATTATACTCATTTTGTTCAAAATACTCGTTTATTTCCTTATATTTTTCCTCATTAATTTCACCCTCGTTAAGCTTTTCTATTATTTTAGCATTGGTTACAACCTTGTCCATTTCCCTTTCAAGTCTTTCATCGTTAGTTAAATCAAAGCTCAAAAGAGGGGTAAATGCAAGAATTGCGATCAAAATAACAAAAATGACAGCCAATATATTTCGTAGCTTGTTAGTTAAATCTCTCATAATTCCCTCCTTAACTTTTTATTCATATTAGCACTTTTTTAATTATTTGTCAATAGAATTTATATAAGGACATTAGAACCGAATTACATCTTTCTTAATTTTTTTATTTTCAAAAAAGAACCAATTTGCGTAATCGATGCAAATTGGTTCTTTATTTTTAAATAATTATTCCTCTACAGTTACGGTTTCGGGCTTAATTTCAGCCTTTTTTACGCCGACCTTGTTATATTCAGCAAGACCTGTACCGGCAGGAATCAACTTACCGATAATAACGTTTTCCTTAAGTCCTAAGAGGTGGTCAACCTTACCGCGAATAGCAGCCTCAGTAAGAGCCTTTGTTGTCTCCTGGAAGGATGCTGCGGAAAGGAAGGATTCTGTTGAAGAAGCAGCCTTTGTAATACCAAGAAGAATCGGTGAATATGTGGCTGTGCGAAGCTCGATTTCTCCTGCCTCGATTCTCGCCTCAATTCTTTCGTTCTCTTCTCTTAACTCGGTCACGTCAACAATCATGCCCTCAATAAGCTCAGTATCGCCAGGATTTTCAATCTTAACCTTTCTGGTCATCTGACGTGTGATTACCTCAACGTGCTTATCGTCAACCTCAACGTTTTGAGAACGGTATACCTTTTGTACCTCGCGTACGATATAGTCGTAAACTGCCTCAATACCGTTGATTTTGAGTATATCGAGAGGAGCCATATAGCCCTCTGTTAATGCCTGACCCTTAACTACTGTGTCGCCATCGTGTACTATCATTGTTGTACCGAATGGAACATCATAGCTACGGCTTTCGCCTGTTTCTGTATCGTTAACCTGGATCTTGTTAATACGTCCGTCAGGAACGATCGTAACCTCACCGTTAATCTCGCAAGCAATTGCAGGCTTCTTTGGACGTCTTGCCTCAAAGAGCTCTTCAACTCTTGGTAGACCCTGTGTAATGTTTGCAGAAGCAACACCACCTGTATGGAATGTTCTCATTGTAAGCTGTGTACCAGGCTCACCGATAGACTGAGCAGCGATAACACCGACAGCCTCACCGATATTAACAGGCTTGGAGCTTGCAAGGTCCATACCGTAGCAATGCGCGCATACGCCGCCCTTTGTTTTACAGCGAAGAACTGAACGTACCTTAACCTCTTTGATGCCTGCATCAAGGATTTTTTGTACATCCTTAGCAAGAATCATATTGTTTTCCTTAACGATAACCTCACCTGTTGTAGGATTGATTACATCTTCAACGGTGTATCTGCCAAGGAGTCTATCCTTAATTGACTCAACTGTTTCATTTCCGTCCTTAATGTCACTCATAACCATATAGTCACGTGTTCCACAGTCCTGTTCACGAATGATTACCTCGTGAGATACGTCAACAAGACGTCTTGTAAGGTAACCTGAGTCAGCTGTCTTTAAGGCTGTATCGGAAAGTGACTTACGAGCTGAACGTGCAGCTACGAAGTAGTCAAGTATTGTAAGACCCTCACGGAAGTTGGACTTAATCGGAATTTCCATAGTTTTACCTGTTGCAGAGAACATAAGTCCACGCATACCGGCAAGCTGACGCATCTGTGTCATACTACCACGGGCACCTGAGTCAGCCATCATCTTGATTGGGTTGTATCTGTTAAAGCTCTTTTGAATTTGGGCGATAACGTCATCTGTTGCCTTGTCCCAAATTTCAATTACGCAGTTATATCTTTCGTCCTCTGAAAGCTCACCGTCGTTAAAGTGCTGGAAGATTTCATCAACCTTTGCCTCAGCCTCTTTAACTATTGTGTACTTCATTTCAGGAATAGTCATATCTGCAACGGAGATGGAAAGTGATGCTCTTGTGGAGTACTTATAGCCCATTTCCTTAATATGGTCAAGAACCTCAGCAGCCTTTGTAAAGCCGTGAATCTTGATTGTACGGTCAACTATTTGTGAAAGCTGCTTGCTTCCTGCAACAAAGTCGATTTCAAGGCCGAATGGGTCAACGTCTCTGTCAACGTAGCCAAGGTCCTGTGGGATTTGCTTATTGAAAATAAGACGACCGAGAGTTGCATCAATAATTTTTGACTTCTTTTCACCGTTTATCTCTTTTTCAACTCTTACCTTGATTGGCGCATGAAGGTCAAGGTCCTTGCTTTCATATGCCATCATAGCCTCGTCAAAGTTACGGTAAACATTACCCTCCCCCTTTTCGCCTGCTCTGTCAAGAGTTAAATAGAATGAACCCAAGACCATATCCTGTGATGGTACTGCAATAGCTTTACCGTCAACAGGCTTTAAGAGGTTGTTTGCAGAAAGCATTAAGAATCTTGCCTCTGCCTGAGCTTCACTTGAAAGTGGAACGTGTACAGGCATCTGGTCACCGTCGAAGTCAGCGTTGAACGCCTTACATACGAGTGGGTGAAGTCTGATTGCTCTACCCTCTACCAATACAGGCTCGAATGCCTGAATTGACAAACGGTGAAGTGTAGGAGCACGGTTAAGAAGCACAGGATGCTCCTTAATTACGTTTTCGAGTGCATCCCAAACATCGTCAACCACCTGCTCAACGTTTCTCTTAGCTTCCTTTATGTTAGCTGCCTTGCCTGTTTCAACAAGACGCTTCATTACGAATGGCTTGAACAATTCAAGCGCCATTTCTCTTGGCAAGCCGCACTGATAAATCTTAAGGCTTGGTCCTACAACGATAACTGAACGTCCTGAGTAGTCAACACGCTTACCAAGAAGGTTCTGTCTGAATCTACCCTGCTTACCGCGAAGCATTTCAGACAAGGACTTAAGGGTACGTGTGTTTGGTCCTGTTACAGGCTTACCGTGCTTACCGTTGTCGATAAGCGCGTCTACTGCCTGCTGGAGCATTCTCTTCTCGTTTTTAACGATTATATCAGGTGTACGAAGCTCAATAAGCTTCTTTAAACGGTTGTTTCTTGTAATTACTCTACGATACAAGTCGTTTAAGTCGGATGCGGCATATCTACCGCCATCAAGCGGTACCATTGGTCTTATATCCGGTGGAATTACAGGAAGCACATCTAAAATCATCCATTCAGGTCTGTTGTTTGACTTTCTGAATGCCTCGATGATTTCAAGTCTTTTAATAATTCTTACCTTCTTTTGACCTGTTGCCTTTAAAAGCTCCTCCTTTAATTCCTTAGAAACTGCTTCAACATCAATTTCGGAAAGAAGAGTTTTTATAGCCTCAGCGCCCATTTCTGCAACAAAACGGTCGCCATACTTTTCATAGTACATATTGTACTCATTGTCATTGAGGAGCTGATACTTCGCTAAAGGAGTATCGCCCGGATCAATAACTATTCTCTGTACAAAGTACAAAACGCTTTCAAGTGCCTTTGGTGAAATGTCAAGAACCAAGCCCATTCTTGATGGGATTGCCTTGAAATACCAAATGTGTGAAACAGGGCATGCAAGAGAAATGTGACCCATTCTCTCACGACGAACCTTTTTAGTTGTTACTTCAACACCGCACTTTTCGCATCTGTGTCCCTTGTGACGTGAGCGCTTGTATTTTCCGCAAGAGCATTCCCAGTCCTTGGTTGGACCAAAGATTTTCTCGCAGAAAAGACCGTCCTTTTCCGGCTTTTGTGTACGGTAGTTGATTGTTTCAGGCTTTGTTACCTCGCCTGAGGACCAGCTAAGTATCTTTTCCGGAGAAGCAAGACCTATTTTTATAGAATCAAATGTATGTTCCATCAGCATTATCCTTCTTTTAGTATTTTTTTATCTGTATCAGTCATCAAAATCGTCAAAGTTGCCATCTTCTTCGTAAGAATCAGCATCCTCTTCCTCGTACTCCTCTGAATCAAAATCCTCGCCTAAGTCTTCATCAGAATTTTCATCTGCTACTTCCTCAGCAGGAACTACAATGTTCATTGGCTCAAGCTCATCTTCACCGAGATTGGAAAGCTCAATTTCGTTGCCTTCCTTATCGAGTACAGTTATGTCAAGAGCAAGTGCCTGAAGCTCCTTAACAAGAACCTTAAAGGATTCAGGTACGCCAGGAGTTGGAATGTTTTGACCCTTAACGATTGCTTCAAATGCCTTTGTTCTACCAAGAACGTCGTCACTCTTTACAGTCAAGATTTCCTGAAGCGTGTACGCTGCACCGTATGCCTCAAGTGCCCATACCTCCATTTCTCCGAAACGCTGACCGCCGAACTGAGCTTTACCGCCCAGAGGCTGCTGTGTTACAAGTGAGTAAGGTCCTGTTGAACGCGCGTGAATCTTATCGTCAACAAGGTGATGGAGCTTTAAGTAGTACATAATACCTACTGTTACAGGGTTGTCAAATGGCTCGCCTGTACGTCCATCATAAAGGATTGTCTTACCGTCGCAAATTCTAAGCTTATCCTCTTCGTAAAGCTTTTTGATTGCTTCCGGATTGTTTCTTGTTTCTTTGTCAAGCTTTTGGATGTCCTTTTTACCGTCTTCTCTTACTACTTCCTCAAACAAGTCCTTACCGTCTGTGTTTTCGTTTGGAAGAACCTTTCTCCAAAGGCCTGCCATCTTAAGACATTCAAAGATGTCTTGCTCCTTTGCACCGTCAAATACCGGTGTCATTATCTTCCAGCCAAGCTTCTTTGCGGCAATACCGAGATGTACCTCAAGAACCTGACCGATATTCATACGTGAAGGAACGCCGAGTGGGTTAAGAACGATATCAAGCGGTGTACCGTCTGCTAAGTATGGCATATCCTCAGGTGGGAGTATTCTTGAAATAACACCCTTGTTACCGTGACGACCTGCCATTTTGTCACCAACAGAGATTTTTCTCTTTTGAGCAACATAAACCTTAACTACCTTGTGTACTCCCGGTGACAGGGATTCATCACCGTTTTCACGTGAGAATACCTTTACGTCAACTACAATACCAGCCTCGCCATTCTTTAAACGAAGTGATGTGTCTCTTACGTCTCTTGACTTTTCACCGAAGATAGCACGAAGCAATCTTTCCTCGGCGGTAAGCTCTGTTTCGCCCTTTGGTGTTACCTTACCAACAAGAATACTGTGTGCCTTTACCTCTGTACCGATTCTTACGATACCGTTTTCATCAAGATTTCTGAGAGCATCCTCACCTACGTTTGGAATTTCTCTTGTGATTTCCTCAGGACCGAGCTTTGTATCTCTTGCTTCCTGTGAATATTCTTCAATATGGATGGAGGTATAAACGTCGTCACGGATAAGCTTCTCATTAAGAAGAACCGCGTCCTCGTAGTTATAGCCTTCCCATGTCATAAAGCCGATGAGTGCGTTTTTACCAAGTGAGATTTCACCGTTTGAGGTTGCAGGACCGTCTGCAATTACCTGTCCCTTTATTACGCTTTCACCAACCTTAACAATTGGCTTTTGGTTTACACAGTTGCCTTGGTTTGAACGCTTGAACTTAATAAGCTCATATCTGTCCTTAAGACCCTTTTCGTTCTTAACAACGATATGTGTTGCGTCAACCTCTTCAACTACACCGTTCTCCTTTGCAAGAACTACAACGCCAGAGTCAACTGCTGCCTTATACTCCATACCTGTACCAACGATTGGTGAGTCGGATGTAAGAAGCGGAACTGCCTGCTTCTGCATGTTTGAACCCATGAGCGCACGAGCGTTGTCGTCGTTTTCAATAAACGGTATCATTGCTGTTGCAACGGATACAACCATCTTAGGAGAAACGTCCATATATTCAGCTCTGTCTGAATCTGTTTCCAAGATTTCGCTTCTTTCACGAGCGATAATCTTTTTCTTAACGAAGCGTCTGTTCTCGTCAAGCTCCTCATATGCCTGAGCTATAACGTGTCCGTCCTCCTCGTCTGCTGTTAAGTAAACTACCTCGTCTGTTACAATGCCGTCTACAATTTTACGGTATGGAGCTTCAATGAAGCCATACTTGTCTATCTTTGCATAGGTTGAAAGATATGAAATAAGACCGATGTTCGGACCTTCAGGTGTTTCAACAGGACACATTCTACCGTAGTGAGTATAGTGAACGTCACGAACCTCGAAGCCTGCTCTGTCTCTTGACAAGCCACCCGGACCGAGAGCAGATATACGACGCTTATGTGTAATTTCTGCAAGTGGGTTGTTCTGGTCCATAAACTGTGAAAGTGGTGATGAACCAAAGAATTCTCTTATTGCAGTTGCAACAGGTCTTATGTTTACAAGTGTTTTTGGAGATAAGTCTTCTGTGCTTTGAGTTGTAAGTCTTTCTCTGATTATCTTTTCCATACGGGACATACCGATACGGAGCTGGTTCTGCAAAAGCTCACCAACGCAACGTAAACGTCTGTTACCCAAATGGTCAATATCATCCTTCTTACCGATACCATAGTCAAGTCCGATCATATAGGAGATAGAGGACAAGATATCTTCCTTTGTGATGTGCTTTGGACAAAGCTCCTCGGTAGAATATTTAATTTTTTCAATGATGGCGTCTCTGTCGCCACCGCATTCGTTAATGATAGCCATAAGGTTTTCAAAGTGAAGCTTTTCGCTAACACCGAAGTCCTCAAGACCGTCTCTCCAGTTTTCACCAAGCAAATACTTAGGGTCAACTGTTCCGTTACCGAATATCTTAAGCTCTACAGGGTTACCTGTTTCCTTCTCTGTTGCAATTACGTAAACCTCATTTACGCAGTTTGCATCAATAGCCTCAACATCCTCCTTGGTAATAACCTTTCCTGTTTCGCAAATAATTTCACCTGTTAATTGGCTTGCAACAGGGCGAGAAAGGGTTAAGCCGAGAATACGCTTGGAAATAGCGAGCTTTTCGTTGAACTTATAGCGGCCAACAGGATACAAGTCGTATCTTTTGCCGTCAAAGAAATAGTTATGGATAAGAGTCTTTGCGCTTTCTACGTTTGCAGGCTCGCCCGGACGGTGTCTCTTATAGATTTCCTTAAGAGCCTCCTCCTGAATAGATGTGCCAAATTCCATTGCGAGCTTTTCACTCTCGTCCTTTTCAAGTGTTGGTGTCATAAACTTTTCACCAAACATATCCTTGATTTCCTCAGCTGTTTCCACACCGAGGGCACGAATAAATACAGTTACAGGCATTTTTCTGTTCTTATCAATGTGAACATAGAATGCATTAGAAGCGTCTGTTTCGTACTCCAACCAAGCACCGCGATACGGAATTACCTGCGCTGTGTAGTTGTGCATACCTGTTTTGTCAATTGAATAGTCGTAGTACATACCCGGAGAACGTACAATCTGAGATACAACAACTCTTTCTGCACCGTTGATAACAAAGGTACCATTGTCTGTCATAAGTGGGAAATCACCCATGAATATCTCGTGCTCCTTAACCTCGCCTGTCATTCTGTTTGACAAACGTACGTTAACTCTTAACGGAGCCGCATAGTTAACATCTCTCACCTTGCACTCTTCAACAGGGTACTTTGGCTTATTTACATCAAGTGTGTATGAAACAAACTCAATGCAAAGCTCCTCAGAATGGTCTGTGATAGGTGAAATGTCGTGAAGAACTTCCTTAATTCCCTTGTCAAGAAACCATTGGAAGGATTCCTTTTGAACATCGATGAGGTTCGGCATTTCACAGAGCTCGTTAATTTTAGCAAAACTCATTCTCGTGTTTTTGCCAAGCTTTTGTTCTTTGACCATAGACTTTTATCACTCCTATTTCCCTTTTATATAATATAAAAGAATTATTTAGAAAATATATTGCGGTTTTCTATTTTAGCACCCTTTCCAAATAAAGTCAATAGTAAATTTAAAATATTTTTTGCAAATTATATAATTTACAATTTATATTATAAAAGTTTACATTTGGTTAATATGTAAATTTTTAATGAACAAAACCAAATACAGTTGCCGATATGAAATCAGATCTAAGTAATGCTGAATATTACAGTCAATTTAAATTTAAAAAAATATTTAAGATTTTTTAAAAAAGGTATTGATTTTTAAAGAAAGATGTGTTATTATATGTAACTGTACGAACAGGCTATATTCGGAGCACCCTCTCAGGCAACGGATAGCATCTGTCGGATTATAATATTATAGGAGGAATTTCTCATGCCAAATATCAAATCTGCTAAGAAGAGAGTTAAGGTTATCGAAACCAAGACACTTCGTAACAAGATGCTAAAGTCTCAGCTTAACACAGCTATTAAGAAGTTCAAATCTTGTGTTGAGGCTGGTGACAAGGAAGCTGCTCAAGTTGCTTATGTAGCTGCTGTAAAGAGAGTTGACAAGGCTGTTAGCCAAGGTATTCTCCACAAGAACAACGCTGCACACAAGAAGAGCCAGTTCACACTTATGTATAACAAGATGGCGTAA
>JAFTZI010000073.1 GCA_017461055.1 Clostridia bacterium
AACTACTGCGAAATACTTCGTGTTATTGCTCAGTTACAGACACTAAAGAGTATGCGCCTTCGCAAAACACTTGTCTTTCTTGTATTTTCCTCGCTAAATCACGAAACATCGTTAATCAGTCATTCTCTGTGACATAGCCTTTAATTTTAATAGACTTATTCCTATCAATGCTTGGGACGGTACATAGAAAATCCAAGCAAGATTTAAGTCAACATTTAAAAGCCAATGTATAAATGACCCTTCTGACACAGGAATATAGGAGCTTGCCATAACGTCAAGACCGATAAGAGTGTCGCACAGTAAAAACAGTAAAAGCCCTATTGCCAATAAGGTCTGACTTTTTAGCTGAGTAAATGCTACAATGATGTTAACAATCAGGTTGGCATAATAAAACAGGGAAACAAGGCTTAATGGGTCTGTTTTTTCTCTTAAAACCGCAATTGTAATAACAATTGCAAAAAGCACTGCCGATATTCTTACAATAAGATGCGCTTTTCTCTTTTTTGAGCTTTCTTCATTAAGGTACAGCCTTAAAAAATAACAAATTTGCGTCACCGAAAAGAATATCATAGCAGGGAGCTGCTTAATTGGGCTTAACACCATTAAAAACAGGTCTGCCATAACTGTGCAGATAAGTCCTGCTTGCGTTAGATAGTAGCTTATATTCCTTTCAAAAAACAGAAGCATAAACAGGCACGCAAGAACAACGCAAGCGTAAGAAACAACCATATTTACCTTACCCTGTGTGGTTTGAACCAATATTCCAAGCACAAGCTCACACACCAAAAAGGAAATAGCTGTGGGTAGCTTAAATTTAGTCCTGTTTAGCATAAGATTTCGACCTTTTCACAATGAAAAAGATTAGCTTTTCCACAAGGTAAATTATAAAGGACACAAGCGCAAAGCCTAAAATGTAGATTAAGCTGAACACAACATAAGGCACAGCCTTGTAAACGTCTGCAAGAATAGGCAACGAGCAATCAAAATGTCTGCTGATGTAGAACATATTAAAGGTGTCGTCCATTCCGTTAACTGTAAGGTACTTAAACATTGCTTCGTTCAAAATAACAGCAATAGCCACAAGGGAAGCAAAAACAGGAATACTCTTTAAGTACAGCTTAATGCCGAACTTGCGTCTTTCGTGTACAATAAAGTAAATACCTAAAACGATTTGCAAGCCGTGATGTATCATAGTCTGAATATTGATGCCTATTGTTTCTATAAAAACATCGTTTGGGTAGAAGAAAACAGCAATTCCGCCAAACAGGGAGAAAAACGCCATATAGGAAATGAAGGCGTCCCTTATTTTTCCGTCATTTAAAAATGCGATAAAAGGTAAAACGTAAAGAGGAGTTGAGCAAAGCTGATAAGGAAAGGCATACCAAGCATAATCCCAAGTAACGGTGCTTACTCCGTCGTAGTCAAATGTAAAAACAATCTGCTTGTAAATTTCAAGAACAACCATAACAATCCAGCAAATTAAGGCAATTCTTTTAAAGGTCTTGTCGTTGCAATCCTTAAATTTCAAGCATAAAAAAACAGTGGAAATAATAACAATTCCAACAAACATAAGGTGAAACCAACCGTAGTTTGTAGGTCTTTCCATTTCCGCTTCAAAAAAATGAACTATTTTCTCAAATGCATTCATAATAATATCCTTTTTAATAAAATGGCTCTGTCCCATCACTTGACTGATTTTTAGCGGTAAAATACTGCGAAATACTGCGAGTTGTTGCTCGGTTACGACACTAAAGAATATGCGCCCTTGAAAAACACTTGTCTTTCTTGTATTTTCCTCGCTAAACCACAAAAAGAACGTTAATCAGTAATTCTCTGTGACATAGTCAATAAAATAAAAAAATAACTAAGTAGATGTATTTGCAACGCCATTGTAACATTTTATTAGCATAATCACAATACTTTTTTAAAATAATTCACACAAAATTAATATTTAAAAACCAAAAATTTCTTCTCTCTTGTTATCCTAATTCTTTTGTCATCCTGAGCGTAGCGAATGGATCTTTAAACGAAAACGTAGAGTTTAAGTTGAAACAAGGTAGTAGGGGCGACCATTGGTCGTCTGTTTTTTGTGTTTGAAACTTATCACCTTTGCTTTAGCAAAGATTTCACCGTGATAACGATTTCATTTGCGTTAGCAAATTTCACCGAGGCAAAGCCTCGATTTCACTGCAAGTCAACCTTGTGTAGACTTGCCTGTCATCCTGAGCGTAGCGAATGGATCTTTGTTAAGCTTACACCGATTTTGCCTTGCCCCAAGCCAAAGCAGATTCTTGCACAAGGCATACTGCGTAATCGGCAAGCCTCAGAATGACAGACTTGTTTTACGTTTTCTCTATTTTAAAAATGACAGGCTTGCATCACATCACGCAAAAATCAATAGCCCATCTAATATTTTTGCTGTAAACATCATAGCAAAAAGCCTGAGCCGAATTTTCGGCTCAGGCATACATATTGATGACATATAGATGCTTAAATTATATTAGACTTATTCCTTTATTTACACTTAAATTACCACTCGTTTTTCAGTAGGAAATCTGCGATGTTTATGATTTCCACTCCGTTTTCGTTTCCTTTAGCGAGAGTGTCCATAGTTACCACATACTTGTGGTAGTGGTCGCGGATTTCGAGAAGGTTAGAAATTTCTCTTACGTCATCCTCGGGTATATTCCTACAAGCTTGGATGTAGATTTTCTCTTCAAATCGAGTGGCTACAAAGTCAATTTCCTTTGTGTTATTCTTGCCGATATAAACATCATATCCCCTGCGTTTAAGTTCAAGAAAAACGATGTTTTCGAGCATTGAAGATATCATCTTTGTATTAAAGCCCATCTTACTATACTTTATAGATATATCTGACAAGTAATACTTTTCTTGAGTTTTAAGAACACTCTTGCCCTGCATATCGTATCTTTGACAAGGATATATGATAAATGCCTCACCAAGCCATTTAAGATAATTGTAAATGCTCTCTACTGAGATTTTTCTGTTCTCGGATTTTAAGAAGTTTACTATTGAATTTGCAGAAAAGGTTTTGCCAACATTTTCGATTATATATTTAACCACCCTGTCAAACAAATCCTTATCTCTTATTTTGTGGCGCTTTGATATATCTCTTGTTATTACAGCTGCATATATTCCCTCAACAACCTGATATGCCGATTTAGTATCAAAATTGCTAATACCGATTATTGGAAATCCGCCGTATTGTAGATACTCCTCAAATGCTTTGTATATATCGCTATCTATATTTTTGAATGTTAAATACTCTTTAAAGGACAATGTATAAACAGGAATTTGAACATATCTGCCTGACAAATACGTTGATATTTCGCTTGACATAAGCTTGGAGTTTGAGCCGGTGATATATATATCAACGTCGCAGCCCTCAAATATGCTGTTTACTACCTTTTCCCAACCCTTGATTTCTTGGATTTCATCAAGGAAAAGATAACATCTGCCCTTGCCCTCTATTGCTTTCTTTAAGTCATCATACATTTCCTTAGCGGTCATATCTTCATTTTCTATCTCGCTATACTTTCTTGATATGATGCACTCGGATTTGATTTTGCGTTCTGAAAGCTCGTTCTTCATCATATCAAGGATTGTTGACTTTCCGCTTCGTCTGACACCGGCAAGAATCTTTACTATCGGTGTGTCTATAAACTTGCTAATTTCTCTTATATAGTCCGGTCTTTTTATCATAATTAACACCTCTTTAATTAAAATATACCAAAAAACTTTGGTTTAGTCAATAGTTTTTACGGAATTTCCGTAAAAACTTTGGAATTTTATCAAGTTTTTCGACATAAATCAATTCAATAAAGAAATTGTTAATTTAATGTAAACCGCGCCATAACTATTTTCGCTTTAAAATACAAATAATCGCAAAAACAATTTCAAGCACTAAGGCAAGTGAAATAATCATTGCAGTAATGAAATGATTAAGCTTGCACTCCACATATATGAAAATTCCCGATAGAATAATACTGCAAATATAATTAATTATTACAGATGCGTTGGAAAATTCCTTTAGATGAACAGCTTGTGATATTTCTATAGATGCCTTTATTAAGAAGTACAATAGCTATCACCTGAAAAGAAAAAATCTTTGTATTGAAATCAATAATTGCATCTGAAAAAGCAGCTATTATAGCATTTATCAACAGCACAATCCAAGGAATCCATTTTTTATAAATGTTTTTATTATTCATTTTAGCCTCTTTGTAATTATGCTTCTAAGCTATTCTTGTCAAGCAAAAATTCCTTTACTCCCATCATAACGTAGCCTTTATCATCTCTGCGAGGCTTCATGCTTTTTTCAACTATGATAATCTTCTTAAATGAATCCATAGCTTTGTCAAAGGAAGCGGTTTCCTGTTCATATTTCTTTTGATCGGGAATTGCATAAGCGGATTGAATATAATATTTTTTGCTGCCGAGAGTTGCAATGAAGTCAATCTCAAGCTGAGTGCGCGCTTCCTTACCCTCTTCATTTTTTTCGCGAGCTTCTACCATTCCCACATCCACATAATAGCCTCTGTACCTTAGCTCATTATAGATTAAGTTTTCCATAATGTGAGAGCCTTCAATTTGTCTGAAATTCAAACGCGCGTTGCGAAGACCAATGTCCTCAAAGTAGATTTTATAAGGAGTTCCGATATACCTTCTGCCCTTGACGTTATACCTCTTTACACGGGAAAGCATAAAAGCATCCTCCATATGTGAAATATATCTATCAACCGTAGCATCGCAAATATTTACGCCATGAACGCTATTCATAGTATTGGCAATGTTTCTTGGATTGGTAAGAGCTGAAATTCCCGATGCTACAACATCTAAAACCTCTCCAATGGCAATATCGTCCTGCAATCCGTAACGGTTTTTTATATCGCGGAGATAAAGGTTCTGCATCTGCGAAATGAGATAAGAGGATTTTTGCTCCTCGGTTGCCATAAGCGCTACTGCCGGCAGTCCGCCATAGATAGAATAATCGTCAAAAGCCTCACTTTTGTCCCCTTGCTTAAACGCGTAATATTCTGAAAAAGAAAGGGGAAGAATATGAATTTCATCGCCTCTGCCTTCAAATTCGGTTAATATGTCTTTAGATAAAAATTTTGAATTGCTGCCTGTTACATACACATCTAAATTGCTTTTTCGTAAAAATCCGTTCATAACAGATTCAAATGCACCAAGCTTTTGTACCTCATCAAGCAGAAGGTAATGTACATCATTATTGGTAATTTGAGGCTGTAGCCAAGCCAAAAATTTAGTGGGATCAACCTTCCGTTCCTCTCGTCTATTATCAAGTACAATAGGGTCTTCGCCTATTTTTATTAAATCGTCAGCAGAATCAAAGGCAAGCTTGATAATACGTTCCTTAGCTACACCTTCTTCTATTAGGTGATTATAAAACAAGGTGTTAAGCAGATATGATTTTCCGCTTCTGCGAATGCCTGTTATAACTTTAATAAATCCGTTATGCTTTCTGACAATAAGCCTGTTCAAGTACACATCTCTTTTAATCTCCATAACAGCCTCCATCTAATATTTTTGCCGAAAACGACACTTTTGTTAGCCGTAATGCTAAATACATTATACATCACATCACGCAAAAAATCAATAGCCCATCTAATATTTTTGCCGAAAGCGGCGTTTTTATTAGATGAGCTATTATTTATTATACAATCTCCCAAATAACGTTTTCGCACTCAAACCTTTCGGGCGGTGTCAGCTTTGAGAGCAAGCCCTCAATTACGGGCTTTGGAACGGTTTCATTTCGGTTACCGTTTCGACTAAGCTGCTCGTTCCACTCGGTTTCCAAAAAAACGGTTTTTACAGCTGCTCCGTAATCCTCAAAAAGAGATATTTGCATTTCCCTTGTTTGTGATGTTATGTTGGTTGCGTTCCAAACAAAGGGCTGTTTTTTTCTCAAATATTCCTTCGCTCTTTCGTGACCTGCGCTTATCACCTTTCCTTGCTTGGCTGTGGGGGAAATGTTAAGCTCCTTTCTTATTTCGTCAAGAGAAATTACGGGAAGGTGAGAATAGTTTTCCTTTATATACGTGTCCTTGCCTGTGCCGGGAAGACCGGACATTAAAATTACCGTTCCCCAGGAATCGTTAAACATATCGTGCTCCTTCCAAGCGGTTTTTCCCTTGAAATATGCTCTTTTTGAAAAATCGTTGGCGAATTCAAAGGGCTTTTTAAAGCAACCGATATCTTGGGCAAGAGCTTTGAAGTACTCTATTTTTTCCAGCGTTTCCTCGGTTGACGGAGAAATTCTGCCAAGCACATCGGCGCGCTCCAAGGCGTACAGCTTTTCAATGGAAAAATCAGAGGCAAGCTCACCGTTTGACGCAATTTTAAGAAGTCTTAATTCAGGGTTATCGTGGCTTATGGCAAAAGGCGGAAAGGAGTGATAGCGAACCAAATTACAAATAGCTTCACGTAATTGTTGCTTTTCAAGGCTTCCGCAAAGGCCTAAATCCTTCCAAAGAAATTCTCTTGCCATTGTAGCGCCCTTTGACGAATGGTGCGGAGATTTTATCTCATCATCGCAAAAAACGGTGCAGGTGGTTTTTCCAATATCGTGAAGCAAGGCAGCCCAAAAAAGAATTACCTTGTCCCGAACAGCGCCGTTTTTGTACTCCGGCTGCTTAATAATTTCCTCGCATACCATTTTTGTGTGGGAAAAAACGTCTGCCTCTCCGTGATATTTAAGATTTTGACAGGTGTTTGCCATTCGTTCAAAAACGGGCAGTAATGATGTTTTTTTAAGCTCGCTCCAATCAATAGCGTCCGTATCTATGGGAATGAGCCTTGTTATTTTTTCAAAATTATTATTCATTGTTGTTCCTTAGTTAAAGTTAGCCAAAAAGCACCGTCATATAACTTTTCAGGCGCGGGCTAACTGATTTGGAATAATGGGTCTTTTTTGCCAATGGCTGCCCGATTCATTAACGCATTGATAAAAGGATGGTCTTACAAATTTTACTCTTTTCGTTACCTCACCGTTTTCCTCGACCTTAATGTACAGCCCTTCCATTGTCAAGGAAGGGTCCGTTTCTCTTACCTGTCGCTCCACGTCAAGCCCCTGCTTTTCTGCCAAGGACTTAAGCGCTTCTATGTGGTTTTCGGTAATGTAATTTGAATTGCCCAAATAAGCAAGAATACTTTCCTTTGACTTAAATACTCCTTTTGCAAGCACAGGAACGGAATGAATAATTTTCATTTGCTCCGTCATAGCTTTGCGGGACTCGGTGTCAAGAAAAATACCCCTTTCCCTGTCGTAAATATCAAACTCCATAAAATAATCGGGAAGCGCATCATAAAACACAGTATGCTTGGCATACATCCACTCTCCGTACATAATGTATCTTGCGCCAAGAATGGAGTAAAATAAGTCCTTGTTGTTGTTTGCCCACTGCTTCATCAGGTTATAGTGCCTTTCCCCATACCCGCCATTTAAGTAATGACCCCTGCTTTGCAAAAGAAGCTCGCCCTTGTCATTAAATGAAACAGCCGAATTTGCTCCGTCTATTTTTTCTTCAATTACTATATTTTTTCCGAGAATTTCCGTAAAAGGAACCTGGCGTAAGTCCTCATCTCCCGGCTGAAGATTAGAGCCTTGAAGATGCTGAGTTCTCGGATATTTCAAAATTTTATAGTCCATAGTTCTTATTTCTCCATTTTTGCAATCATAAACAAGTGTCCGGGCACACCGTCAAAGCTGAGCTTTTTCACGCCGCAAGCATTAAAATACTCTGTAAGCTTATCCTTTGTCAAAAGATGTATATGCTCGGGATTGTCGTCCTCCTTGGACGGAACGGTTACTATAACGTACTTTCTTGCCATATTAACCGCTGACCTAATAGCCTTTTCCACCTGGGGAATATGCTCAAGCACCTCAAGCAAGGTGACCACATCAAAGGAATTGTCCGCGTAAGGCTGACAGCAAAGATTTGCCTTTTGAACGCTTAATTGCTCAATTCCCCCATTTGATAAATCAGAGAGCAAAGCAATTCTCTTATCTAAAATGTCAATTGAGCAAACCTGTATGTAAGGAAATTCATCAAGAAAGGGCAACAAAAACACCCCTCGTCCGCTTCCCACATCCAAAAGCGACTCAAAATAAATGCTTTTCAAAAAGCCCAAAACCTTATTTACACGGGGAAGCTGCCTGTCCGAATTTTTAAAATAGTGCAGCTTAAAGCCCATTTTTTCGCCAAGCTCTATTATTTCCTTCTGCTCCGTGTCACTAAGCTGGCATAAGGGCTTATTTAAAAGCTCCTTGCTTATTAAATCATTGCCAACACGCTTAAGCTGTCCGCGCACGGCAGCTACCGCATATTTTAAATTGTACTTTTCCTGCATAATAGTAACCGCCTTTCTTAAAAATATATTCTTGCTTTTATATATGTATTTTAGCATACAATTATTAACAATTCAATAAAAACGCGCTTCCCCATTTTCATAGCAACAAAAAAGAGGCTCGAAAGCCTCTTTTTTAATCAATGTAATAGCAAACATTGCCGCATCTGTCATTAATGCTCCGTGCTTGACGAATAAAAGATCCGTCAATATAGTACGGTCTTTGCAGGTGTTCCCTCAAAGATCACCTTTGAATGTGTCATTTTTACGTTAATATGAATATTTGGATCGGTTTCATAGAGCCGCTTAATCTTGCTTTTGATGTAATCAATGCTTGGAATTTTTATTACGCTCTGTTTTGAAGGTACGCGCAAATGGTATCGACGGAAGCATCTATGCCAATGGAGCTATCAATCATAAGCTCGTAATTTCGTCTGTCGCCCCAAGTCTGCTCGGAAATGCTCTTATAGTAGGATGATCTTGCCTCATCGGAACGGCGTACATTCTTCTTTGCATCCTCTGCGCTATCGCCGTAGATCTCCATAACTCGCTTGATTTTGTATTCATCGGGAGCGTAAATAAATATGCGCACGACATTCTCGTAATCACGGAGAACGTAATCGGCTGCGCGGCCTACGATCACACAACTACCGTTATCGGCAATCTTGCGAATGACCTTATCCTGTGCAACAACAGCCTGCTGAACAACGTCTGTACTGAGGTAGAGGCTGTGAAGATGAGTGGGAGAGTTTGCGTTGATGTCGGAAATGAACTCCTTATCAAGTCCGCTTTCCTGTGCGGCGAGGGCTGTCATTTCCTTGTAGTAGAATGGGATACCAAGTCTTTCGGCTACGAGCTTACCAATTTGCTTACCCGACGATCCGTGTTCTCTTGCGATGGTGATGATAACACCCTTCTTCGAGGGCTTCAATGCGACCTCGTTCTTTGCTTCTGCATTAGATGCCTTCAACGATCTGAGGAAAGGAACGGTCAGAGCCATCGCCACGATCATAGCTATAAGGTCAGCTGAGGGTGAAGCAAACAGAATTGCTTCTACACCACCGAATACGGCGGGATAGATAATGATCAGCGGAATGAAGCATACAATGTCACGAATCATAGAAGCAACAACCGCGCGGATAGGCTTTCCAACTGCTTGGAAGAAAATCGAGGTCATCTTGATAATACAAGTGAAGGTGACAAGACAAAGAAAGATGCGGAAGGTCTTTTCACCAAACACCCAATAGTCCTCGGGGTTGGGAATGTTGGTAGGCGCGCCGAACATACTGACAACGGCACGGGGCGCAAGCTCAAAGAGCGCGGTAGAAGCAAGACCGATAACAACGGTGCAAAGGAGAATCTTTTTATAAAGCTCCTTAACTCTGTCGTAATTCTTTGCTCCCATATTGTAGCTGATGATGGGCTGACAGCCGAGAACGATACCGACGACAAGGTTGATGACAACAGTAAATACCTTGCTCTCAATTCCGATAATCGCAATCGGGATATCCACGCCGTACTGCGACATTGCACCGTACTTGGCAAGAAGGATATTGCAAGCAAGAGAGATAATAACGATGGTCATCTGTGTGATGAACGAGGATGTGCCGAGCTGCAATGCTCCCTTGAATGCCTTAAAGTTAGGGATAAAGCTCTTTAGATTCAGCTTGAATGTTTTTGTTCGGAAGAAGTAAACAAGCGTGATGATGAAGGAAACAGTCTGACCGATAACAGTTGCAAGAGCCGCGCCAAACATTCCCCATTTTGTTCCAAAGATGAAAACGGGGTCAAGAACGATATTGGTGAGCGCACCTGCGACCATAGATCCCATCGACCACGCAGGACTGCCATCTGCGCGAATAACGGCATTCATCATATTGGAAAGCATATAGATCGGGAAGAATGCGAGAATGACATTAAAGTATTCAATAGCGTATCCGATACTGTTTTCAGACGCGCCAAACAAGGTGAGTAATTGTGTTTTCAGCGGAAAGAAAATTGCCATCAATAAAAGAGAGGATGCAAGAGTAACGACGATACCCGTGCCTATCGCTTTGGTGGCGTTTTTCGTATCTCTTTTGCCCTGACAGATATTCAGATAGGCGGCGCAACCGTCGCCGAAGCACCAAGCGAACGCCTGTGCAATGATGAAGATTGGGAATACAACGCCTGTTGCCGCATTACCGAGGGCGGAAAGCTCGCTGTTGCCAATAAATATTTGGTCAACGATGTTGTAGAGTGCGCTGACAAGTAGAGAAAGCACGCAAGGGATTGAGAATTTCAGCATCAGCTTGGAAATTTTCTCTTTTCCCAAGAATTGTTGTGTTTGTTCTTGATTCATAAAGTCCTCCAAACGTTTTATTTTTTGGAGTCTTTATCAGAGAAAAGCTCCCGAAAACTGCGCCAAGACAGAAAAAACAGCGCGTAGAATCTCGTCGTGATTCTACGCACTGTGGCTGTTCGACCTGAGTATTATATCATAATTTTCTCGAAAAGTCAAAGGCTCTTTTTCATAAAAATCCAAAAAGTTTTCGCCATCAAAGAGGATTTTTTCGGCAAAAAATCCATTTGCAATTTTTGAATTTTTGTGATATAATTTACACAGTGCGTAGCCAAAAGGCGTAAGTCCAGCTTGAAGGACTTACGCCTTTTCTTTAGTTTTAGGAGGTTTTAGAAATGGACAAAGAAAATCAAAGCTATCTTGCCACCGAGAAGG
>JAFTZI010000074.1 GCA_017461055.1 Clostridia bacterium
AATTATTTTATCAAGAATCTCTTTATCTTCTTTGCGGCAGTCTTTTCAAATGGCTCTTTTCTTAATTCAACAAGGTTTACGTGCTTGTATGCAACGAGCTTTTTGTTAACCTCGTTTATTTTTTCGTGAATTGCGTCGTAGATAGCCTCATCCTCGGTTAAGCCCTTTGCTTCGCACTCCTCCATATTAGGAACAACAACAGCAACGATTGAAACCTCGCCATTCTTCTTTTCGTCTCTGCCTATTACAACAACCTCTTCAACAAGCGGAATGTCGGAAATATATTCCTCAATTTCCTCAGGGAATACATTCTTACCGTTGGAAGCTATAATAATATTCTTCTTTCTGCCTGTAATGTAGATGTAACCGTTTTTGTCAACGTAACCGTAGTCACCTGTTCTGAACCAACCGTTGTTAAGAACCTCGTCTGTTAATTCGGGAGCATTATAGTAGCCAAGCATTACGTTGTCACCCTTAACAACAATTTCACCTGTTAAATCATCAGGATGCTCCTTGTCAATCATAACCTGCATACCGGGCATAGCCTTACCGCAAGAAGCAGGATTATAATCCTTCAAGCCGATAACTGAAATAAGGGGAGCGCACTCTGTAATACCGTAGCCCTGTGAAATGTGAATACCGAGGGACTTAAAGTTGTCAACAAGCTCAGGATTCAATGCAGCGCCGCCTACAACAAAGTACTTTAAGCGTCCGCCAAGAGCCTCTAAAACCTGTGCGAACAGCTTCTTACGAATATCAACGTGAAGCTTCAAGAGGAAATTACTGATTTTAACACCTGTTTTTAATGTCTTTTCCTTGCCCTGCTTTTGAACAGACTTCATAATTGTCTTATAAAGCGTTGCGGCAAAGAGTGGAACAAGCGTCATAATTGTTGGCTGGAATTGCTTCATATTCTTAGCAACATATTTAATGCCGTCACTGATGTTAACGGTACAGCCATAAAGCATAGGAGCTAAAATGCCTGCGCTCATTTCATATGTGTGGTGAATAGGAAGAACGGACATAACCGCATCGTCCTTTGTAAGAACGTTAAGAGTTGGCTCAATACCCTTCATAACTGCGCAAATATTCTTTTGACAAAGCATAACGCCCTTGCTTGTGCCTGTTGTACCTGATGTAAACAAAAGAACAGATAGCTTTTCGTTGTCCTGCTCAGGCAAAACAAAGCCCTCTTCTCCCAAATTCGCATAAAGATACTCGCCAAGCGCCAAGATATTATTGAAGCTTGTATATCTTGCAGCCTCGTATGGCTCATCTGTTGTAAGTGTGAAGGTGCTCTTGTCTGTTTCAACAAACATTTCAACAGTTTTAAGCTCGCCTCCTCTTTCCTGGAAAAGCTTTTCAAAGGTCTTTGAGTAAACAACAACCTTAGCCTCGGAAAGATTGATAAAGTTTATCATTTCATCCTCTAAAATTCCCGGGTCAAGAGGAACAATAACGCCGCCTGCTGTAACCGTTGCAACGTAAGAGGTTATCCACTGAACAGCGGTTTCGCCAAGAACAATTACCTTTTCATCCTTAGAGATAAGCTGTGAAAATGCAAGTGTCATTTTTTGAAGGAAAGGAAGGTACTCATCGTAATTAACGGTTACCATTTCCTCCTTAACCTTATTAAATCTGTAAAGCGGATGCGCACCGTAAAGGTCAGCGCCTCTTTTGTATAAATCATATATGCAATTTAATTCTAACATATTTTACTCCTTTATTAAATCAGCGATGCCTGTATCAACTTTTTCAAGCACCTCATAAAAAATTTCCAATTTTTTCGATGTAAGGCTTGCATCAACCTGCTTGAAGCATTCCTCAAGAATTGCCACAATGATATTGTTAATTTCAACACCCTTGTCGGTAAGTATAAGCTTTGTTTTATACTTTCCCGTTGCATTCTTTTCATCCTTCATAACATATTCTTTCTCAATAAGCTCGCTTGTTATACGTGAGATAAATGCCTTATCAACGCCGCAAGCCTCAGACAATGCTGTGGAGGACAAGCCACCCTCGTTCTTTGCAAGCTGAAGAATACACATAACGTGAGATGACCTGAGTCCATACGGCTCCATTTTATCATCTTCTATTCTTTTTATGTTTTTTGATATTCTCTCAATGAAAAGCACAAACGGTGAAAATCTTTCCGAGTCCATTATACCTCCCTCATATTCATTATGTATTTGTTGACTTTTAAAACCATTTCAGTTGACTTATCAACATTTCCATTATACACCATCAAAGGGATTTTGTCAACCTTTTTCCAATTTATCCACATTTTGCACTATTCAAGGGGGAATTTTATTGATTTTTTTGGTAACTATATGTTGAATATAAGCCCGATATGTGCTATACTGTATATAGAAAAATATATTGAAAAGGAGATAATTCCAATGGCAAACAGATTTATTTTAAACGAAACATCCTACTTTGGCGCAGGCTCAAGAGAGGTTTTGGGCACTGAGGTTGCAAGACGTGGCTACAATAAGGCATTTATCGTAGCAGATAAGGACCTAATCGGCTTCGGTACAGTTAAGCTTGTTACCGATGCTTTGGGCGAGCTTCCCTTTGAAATTTTCGATGGCTTCAAGGCAAATCCAACCGTTAACAATGTAAAGGACGGTGTTGAGGCTTACAAGGCATCGGGCGCTGATTTCATTATTGCTATCGGCGGCGGATCCTCTATTGATACCGCAAAGGCTATCGCTATTATTATTAACAACCCTGAGTTTAGCGACGTTGTTTCCCTTGAGGGTGTTGCTGACACAAAGAAAAAGTGCGTTGATATTATTGCTCTGCCTACAACAGCAGGTACAGCGGCAGAGGTTACAATCAACTACGTTATTACAGACGAGGAAAGCGGAAGAAAGATGGTTTGCGTTGACGCAAATGATATTCCCGTTCTTGCTATTGTGGATGCTGAGCTTATGGCTACAATGCCTAAGGGCTTGACCGCCGCTACAGGTATGGATGCTCTTACACACGCAATTGAGGGCTACATTACAAAGGGCGCTTGGCACCTATCAAACGTTCTTTCCATTAACTCCATTAAGATTATTGCAGATAACCTAAGAACCGCTACCTTTGACGGCTCCAATATGGAAGCGCGTGAGCAGATGGCTCTCGGTCAGTATATGACAGGAATGGCATTTTCAAACGTAGGTCTTGGCTGCGTACACTCAATGGCGCACCCACTTGGCGCAAGATTTGATATTCCTCACGGTGTTGCAAATGCGCTTCTTCTCCCAACAGTTATGGAATTCAATATGCCCTCCTCTATTATTAAGTATGGCAGAATTGCAAAGGCTATGGGCGTTGACACATCAAATATGACAGATGAAGAAGCGGCTAAGGCGGCAGTTGATGCTGTTAAGCAGCTCGCTATTGATATCGGTATTCCACAAACACTCCGTGAAATCGGTATTCCCGAGGATGCACTTGAGCAGCTTGCAAACGATGCCTTCAATGATGTATGCACAGGCGGTAACCCACAGCCAATCACCGAGGCTGATATTCTTGAGCTTTATAAAAAGGTGTATTAATTCAAATATTCAAGGCGAGGAACGAAAGCTCCTCGCCTTTTCTTATGCAGTATCAATTTCCTTTTGAGCTAATAGCATTGACATATAGATAGATTTCGTGATAAAATATAATGAGCATAAGATGTGCTAAGGCGATTGTATATTGCAGCATAACCATAAAGGAGTCAGTATGAACCAAAGGATTTTAAGAGATAAGATACTCGGATGCTTTAACGGTAAAAACGTAGGCGGAACACTTGGCGCGCCACTTGAAGGTAAGAACGGTTTTTTCGATATTGAATATTTTATTCAACCGAATATTGTGAATAATCCCCAGCCCAACGACGACCTCGACTTGCAGATTTCTTCCTTGAATGCTGTAAGAAGATTCGGACGGTGCGTAAATTCGGAAATTCTGGCGGAATATTACGGTATCTTTGTCAATCCAAGCTGGGCAGAATACGGAGTTGGCAAATCAAATTTAAGACGCGGTATTCCCACACCCATATGCGGTTATCATTCCAATAGCTATAAGGACAGCTGCGGAGCGTTTATTCGCAGTGAGATTTGGGCGTGTCTTTGCCCTGGTCATCCCGAAATTGCCACTCGCTACGCATACTTTGATGCTTCAATTGATCACGCAGACGAGGGAATGTACGGTGAAGTGTTTTGGGCGGCTATGCAAAGCTCTGCTTTTGTAGAAAGCGACATTGAAAAGCTGATTGATATCGGTCTTAGCTACATTCCCGCATCAAGCGCCCTTCACAGAGGAATTACATTGGTTAAGGACTGCTATAAGAACGGAAAGACATATGAGGAAGCAAGAGATATCATTTTTAAAGAAATACCCGGCGCTTTTTCGTACCAGCACACAAAGCTGAAGGATATTAAGCTAACAGAGTACAAGCCCGCGCAAGCCGGCTTTGATGCTCCGCAAAATATAGCAATTGCCATTATGGGCTTGCTGTACGGTGAGGGGGATTTTGGCAAGAGTATGCTTCTTAGCGTTAACTGCGGTGAGGATGCCGATTGCACAGCGGGAAGCTTGGCGGCGACCTTGGGCATTATTCTTGGAAACTCTCAGCTTCCCGAAAAATGGATAAAGCCCATTAACGACGTAATTGTCACAGCATCCCTGAATACGTTGGATTTTGGTATGACTATGAACACACCGTTCTTCTTACCTCATACCACACAGGAATTGACAGACGAAATTATCAGATGTATTCCCAAAATGCTAAGCGTCGACGCATACGGTATAACCGATGAAGGCTTAGACGTACTTCCAAAGGACGACTTTTATTGCAGGGACACCGAAGAGGTTTATTACAAAGGAGCGTTTGGTAACAGAGGAAGCGAATGCTTTGGCACAACTGAGCTGATACACTTGCCTCATTATTCTGTTTTTAAAGAGTTTTCTCTTTTTAAATTGCAGGCAATTTATGAAAACGATTTCTTTTTTGAAAACGGAAAGGAAACCTCTGTCACATTGAAAATTTACGACAACGGAGAAGCGAAAATTCAGCATTGGCTTACCGTTCGTGCATATACGGTAGGTGGGGTAGAGATAAAGGAAAGGGTTTGCACCGCGCCCCTAAATAATTGCAACGGTGATGTAACCCAAAAGACCTTCCACATTTTGCCTACACAGGTTGAAGGAGATAAATTCGACGTTATATTTGATATATCAATGGAAGGTCATGCAAGCATGAATTTGTTTAAGGTGAGCTTTTTCGCAAAATAAGAAATACTGTTTGCAGTTAAAAAGTATTCTCATTATATATTGAAATGAGTCAAATTATCTGTTATAATTAATATGTATATCTATTGAAAGGATGCTTTTTTCGTGAATATTATTCTAAATGAATTGTTGAATTGCAGAGATTTAAAGTACAAGGATTTTCACAAAAGGCTTATCCCGACAATAGATGAGGACACTGTTCTCGGTGTGCGCTCGCCGATTGCGCAGGCTATTGCAAAAAAATATGCAAATACGGACACAGGCAACGACTTTTTAAAGAATTTGCCGCATAAATATTACGATGAAAATGCGGTTCACGCATTTATGCTTGGACGCTTAAAATACGACACAGGGTCGCTAAAAAGCTATATTTCCGACTTTTTGCCCTATGTTGATAACTGGGCGGTTTGTGACGGACTGTGCGCTCACTTGAAGAGCTTTTTTAAAAACAGGGACGAGGTCTTGCCCTTTGTTCTTGATTGTCTTAAGAGTGATAAGACCTACACTGTTCGCTTTGGTCTTGTTTGTCTTCTTAACTACTACATTGAAGGGCGCTACATAGACCTTGTTTTAGAAATTGCTAAAAGCGTAAAAAGCGAGGAATACTATATTAATATGGCTAATGCGTGGCTTATCAGCTTTTGTCTTATTAAGGAATATGAAAAGACCTTGCCGCTGATAGAAGCTAAGTGTCTTGACAAATGGGTACACAACAAGGCTATTCAAAAGTCGATTGAGAGCTACCGTATATCTGACACAAGAAAGCAATATTTAAAGAGCCTACGCATTAAATAAGCTGTCAAGGGGAGCATAAGGCTTCAAGACGCAAAAAAGGAGAAAGCGTGCTTTTGCACGGGAATAAAAATGAACATCAACATTAAAAAGCTAAACAAAAATGCAGTTGTACCAACCTACGGCTCTGCCTATGCGGCGGGGGCTGATTTGTATGCCTGCATTGAAAAGGATGAAATTATAGAACCAAACGAAACCAAGCTTATTAAAACGGGCTTGGCAATTGAATTGCCTGTGGGTTATGCGGCATTCATTTACGCAAGAAGCGGTCTTGCCTCAAAAAGAGGTCTTGCTCCTGCCAACAAGGTCGGTGTTGTGGACTGCGACTACCGCGGGGAGATTATGGTGGCCTTGCACAACCATTCGAGTGAAGCACAAGCCGTTTCACCGAAGGAAAGAATTGCGCAAATGGTAATTGCCCCATACATTACAGCCGAGTTTGATGTGGTAGACACTCTTTCTGAAACTGCGCGTGGAAATGGGGGCTTTGGCTCAACGGGAACAAAATAAAATGGATTTAAAAAACAAAAAGGGTCTTGTAATTTTCGTGCGTCACGGACAAACGGACTGGAACACCGTTGGGCGAATGCAGGGACGTGAGGACATTCCCTTAAACGAAAAGGGACTTGAGCAAGCAAGGCTTACAGCCTCGGGAATTAAGAGAGCTTGCAATAACACAGGCATTACCTTTGACAGAGTGGTGTCAAGCCCTCTTGCGCGCGCCTCCGTTACAGGTAAAATGATTGCCTCAGCTATCGGATGCGACAATTTTTACTGTGACGACCGTGTAATTGAAAGAGATTTCGGCTCTTTATCGGGCAAGCTTTACGACCATAACAGCAGAGCCATTACAGAGGACGTAGAGGAATGTCCCTCACTTGAAAGAGTTTGCTCCTTGGTTGCGCGGGTAAATGACTTTATTTACGAAAATGCCTCGGTAAACGAAAATCTTCTGGTGGTTACTCACGGGGCAGTTACGCGAATTTACGCAAACAATGCAAAATGGGCGCAGGGCTATGAAATAACCGACCCGTTTTTATTGAATTGCCATTTGGTTGTATATTCATATAATGGCAAGGAAGCAATTTTACAGGGCTACAATATTCCAAGCGACAGGCTTGATAGGTTTTTGGAGGAGATATGAAAAAAATAATATGCTTTTTGCTTGCGTGCCTGTGCTTAGTGGCTATTGTGGCGTGCAGTGATTTCGATGCGGACTATGTATATGACGGTCATTCTCTACTCGGCAAATGGCGTGAAAAGGAATATAAGGACAGCTATTATATCTCTTACGAATTCTTTGAAAACGGTGAGGTTGAGCTGAACGAATATAACTACGGAATAGAAATGTCCTCTATAACAGGCAAATACACTGTTGAAACAAATGAAATTTTAATTGACGTAACAAATTACGACAAGACCGTTGTTCACTATGAATATAAATTCTGCATTACCGATAAGGGTGAGCTTATTATCATTTATCTTGACGACGACCAAATGAGTGAGGCGGAAATGACCCTTGTGCCTTACGATATTGAATATAACGAGGACGTATCAGCCCTTTTGGGTAAGTGGGAGGACACAAATAACAGAGGGGAATATTGGACCTTTAACGAGGATTATACAGGCACCGTTGCAAACGAGGAAGCATCCTACAAAATGTATTATTCAGTGAAAAAGGATAAGCTTTATATGGCTTATGAGTTTGTTGAGGGTGTAAAGCAGGGCTTGGTGGAGTTTGAGTACAAAATCAAAAACGGCACACTCACATTAGAGGGTAGCTTTAACGGTGAAAAATTAGAATATAAATTTGAAAGGAAATAGATTATGGAGCTTTTTGAAAAGAAGCTTAGCTCACGTCAGATATTTGACGGTGTTGTTGTTAAGCTGTATGTTGACGATATTGAATTGCCTGACGGAAGAAAATCAGTACGTGAGGTAGTACGCCATCCGGGCGCTGTTTGCGTTATTCCCGTCACCGACGAGGGCGAGGTTATTATGGTGCGTCAGTTCAGATACGCCTTTAATCAAGTGCTTTTAGAGGTGCCCGCAGGCAAATTAGAGCCAAACGAGGACCCGCTTGATGCCGCCCTTCGTGAGCTTGAGGAGGAAAGCGGAGTTGTGGCAAGCAAGGTTGAGCATATTGGCGAAATATACACAACCGTTGCAATAATTGACGAAAAAATTCACGTTTATTTGGCAACAGGACTGACCTATAAAAACGCTCATCCCGATGCTGATGAGTTTTTAGAGGTTGAAAAAATCCCGTTAAAGACACTTGTAGATATGGTTATGAGAGGCGAAATCAAGGATTCCAAAACTCAGATTGCTATTTTGAAGGCAGATAAAATTTTATCGGAAAGAAAATAAATTCTTTTATTGGGGTGTAGTATGAAAAAGGGGTTAGCTGTATTTTTGTCAATTTTATTGCTTTTGTCCCTTTGCCTGTTTTCCTGTGAAAAGACGGACAGGGTAAAGTGCGTGGACATTAAGCTTACAAGCGAGCAATATGCCTTTGGCGTAAGCCATGAAAATAAGGAGCTTTATAATTCTGCTTGCTCCTTAATTGACAAAATAAAAAAGGACGGCACTCTTAAAAGCATACTTGAAAAATACTTTTCCGAAAACGAGGACGAATATTTATGGGTTAGCGCAGGCATTGAAAGCGCTGACAAAAATCAATTAATCGTTGCCACCCACACTCCCTTTTCCCCATTTGAATTTTCAAAATACGAAAGCTCCGTCAAAATGTATGCGGGCGTTGATATTGAAATAGCGCACCTGCTTGCCGAGGAGCTTGACGCGGAGCTTGTTATAAAGGATGTTCCCTTTAATGAAATATTGACAAGCGTAAGTAGCGGACACGCCGATATTGCAATGGCAGGCATAAGCGTAAGTGATGAAAGGACGGAGCTTGTTGACTTTACCGACTCCTATTACGAGGCGTCGCAGGTTATTGTGGTAAAGGGGGATGATACACGGTTTAACAGCTGTAAAACGAAAGAGGACGTGGAGCTTATTTTAAACAGCTTAAGCCCCGACACCGTTGTTGGCTGCCAAAGCGATACAACAAGCGAGCTTTACATAACGGGAGATAGCTCCTTAGGCTTTGACGGATATGATTTAATTCCTGTGGGCTTCGAGTCCCCTGTGCTTGCAACACAGGCCTTAATTAACGGTAATGTGAGCCTTGTTATAATGGATGAGGGCGCCGCTTTATCAATTGTTGACAGCATAAACGATTGATATTTATTCACCAATATGCATTTGATACTTGACATTTTGAATAAATAATAGTATAATTACATATATTATAAAAATTTAAAAGGAGATTATTATGAAAAAGATTATTTCACTTGCGCTTGTTTTACTTATGCTTGTAGGCTGTGTTGGCGCTCTTGCTTCCTGCGGAAACGAAACCATCATTGTACACACAAACGCTTTCTTTGCTCCGTTTGAATATTTTGACGGAACAGAAATTAAGGGCGTTGACGTTGAAATTATGAATATGGTAGGAAAGGAGCTGGGTAAGGACATTGAATTTACCAATGTTGAGTTCTCCGCTATCATTGATAACGTACAAAAGGGTGATGTATGCGATGCCGGCGCTGCAGGTATTACAATCACAGATGAGAGAAAGGAAAAGGTTGCTTTCTCTATTCCTTACTACACATCTATTCAGTATGTAATTTTGCCAAGTGACTCTACTATTGCTACAAGAACAGGCGAAAACGGTGAGTACATCGTTTGGGAAGCGCTTGAGGGCAAAAAGATTGGTACACAGCTTGACACAACAGGTTGGATTTACACCGACGGTGAAATCAACGCTACCGAGGACAACGACTATGGCTATGCAGGCGTTCTTTACGGAACAAACACAACACACAAGGGCTTTGACAATGCTCAGCTCGCGGCTGACGGTATTGCAAGCAACATTGTTGACTGCGTAATCATTGACGAGCTTCCTGCTCAGTACATTATCAGCAAGAACAGCGGTCTTAAGTGCGTTCCACTTTACTACTCAGGCGAAACACAGGCAGAGGATGCGCCTGTTCAAGAGCAGTATGCTATCTGCGTTAACAAGGAAAACACAGAGCTTTTAGAGGCTATTAATAAGGTTCTTACATCCTTACTTAACGATAAGGACGAAAACGGTGTTAATGCTATCGAAAAGATGGTTATGAAGCACATGGGTATGGAAAAATAATTATCTTGAAAAAGAACTGTGCAAAAATGCACCGTTCTTTTTCAACGTTATGAGGACATAAATAATGAATTTTTTTAGCAAAATATTTGAGCTTTTCTCTACCGAGAAATATATGGAAATTATTTTTGAGGGCTTTAAAACCACATTAATAATTTCTGTTTTTGCTGCAATATTGGGTCTTTTAATAGGTACTGTCGTTGCTCTTGTTTCAATCAGCGAGGACTCACCTGTAACAAGAGTATTAAAGGCTATTTGTAAGGTATATATCACAATTATTCGCGGCACACCTATGGCGCTTCAGCTGTTTATAATGGCTTATGTAATATTTACAATAAGAGGCTTCCCGGAGGAAATTACAGCTATTATTGCCTTTGGTATTAACTCGGGCGCTTACGTTGCAGAAAATATTCGCGGCGGCATATTGTCCGTTGATATCGGTCAAACCGAGGCAGGCAGAGCGCTTGGCTTATCAAGTCGTGTTACAATGTTTAAAATAGTAATTCCGCAAGCCATAAAAAACGTAATTCCTGCTATCGGTAACGAGCTTATTGCTCTTATTAAGGAAACCTCTATCGTTAGTATGATTGGTATGTTTGACTTAACTATGGCGGCAAAAATTATCGGTAGCGGTAACAATATGGCAAGCTACGTAGTTCCTATGAGCGTTGTGGCTCTGTTCTACTTAGCCATTGTATATTTACTGACCTTTGCTATTAAACGTATAGAAAAGAGGTTGAGAGCAAGTGATAAGCGTTAATAATGTATTTAAATATTTCGGGGACTTAAAGGTTTTAAACGGAGTTTCCTGTGAAATTGAAAAGGGCGAAAGAATTGTTATTATAGGTCCATCGGGCAGCGGAAAAAGCACTCTTCTTCGCTGTATGAACCTATTAGAGCAGCCAACCTACGGTGAGGTTTGGTTAAACTCTCAGCTTTTGACCCCTCCCGACCCGTATTTGCACTTTGACGTAATCAAAAAGTCAAAGACCTTTACACTTTTGCTTGAACAGCTAAGAGCCGAAAACAGCTCCTTAAGTGAAGAGGAGCTTGAGCAAATGGCTATTATGAAAATCAAGGCAGAGGACCTTCTTAAAAAGCACGAGGGCAAGGAGTATAAAAAGAGCTTAAAGGAAATTACAGTTAAGTATGGCATTGATATTAACTTAGCCCGTCAGAATATGGGAATGGTGTTCCAGCATTTTAATCTTTTCAATAATTTAACGGTAATTGATAACCTTACCTTAGCTCCCGTTCAGCTTGGACTTAAAACTAAGGAAGAGGCTGAAAAAACAGCTATGGAGCTGCTTAAAAGAATTAACCTTGAGGACAAAAGAGATGAGTATCCGTCAAAGCTCTCAGGCGGTCAAAAGCAACGTATTGCAATAGTACGCGCGCTTGCTATGAGCCCTGATGTTATGCTCTTTGACGAGCCTACAAGCGCCCTTGACCCCGAAATGGTTGGCGAGGTTCTTGATTTAATCAAGGAGCTTGCAAATGAGGGAATGACAATGGTTATTGTTACACACGAAATGGGCTTTGCCAAGGAGGTTGGCACACGTGTCTTGTTTATGGATGGCGGTGTTATTGCCGAGGAGGGCACGCCCGAGGAAATATTTGACAATCCTAAGAACCCACGTACAGTACAATTTTTAAAGGCGGTTTTATAATTTTTTGTCAAAATATAGTGACTTTTTAATTATAATGTGATAGAATATATAAGTGTTTTTTGAAGGGAGATGATTTTATGAAGTTTGAAAAGTCCTGCGGCACTGTGATTTTTCGCAAGACAAGGGGCAAGTACGCTGTTTTACTAATCAAAAACAGATATACAGATTTCTGGTCATTTCCTAAGGGTCACGTTGAGGAAGGGGAAAACGAATACCAAACCGCAATACGCGAAACTAAAGAGGAAACAGGTATTGACGTTAAGATAGAAAACGGCTTCAGAATGGAGTCCGTTTACCTGATAGGAAAGCGTAAAAACACAGAAAAAAAGGTCGTGTATTTTACCGCCCTTACCACAAGAGCCTATGTTGTTCCTCAGCCCGAGGAAATATCTGCATTCCATTGGTTCTTCGAGGATGAATTCCCATATGATGCAACCTTTGAAAACGACAAGGTTATTTTCAAGGAAGCCCTTCAATTTATAAAGAATCGCTTCGGCGCGGCTACTGAAAATAATTTCAGAAAGAAAATTCAATAATAAAAATCCACCAGCCGGTGGATTTGCATTTTCGGGCATAGCCCTGATACTACTGGCTACACACAAGTGTGCTTG
>JAFTZI010000075.1 GCA_017461055.1 Clostridia bacterium
GCTCTTTGCTATGCTTCTTAACAAAGATACAAGCGCAACAATTGATGTTAAAACGCCTGCCACCACAGGCACAATTTTTTCCGTTATGTATAATTCAAGCTCTGTTGCATCAAAGCCTATTTCTGTGGCAAAGCACACGCTTGTCATACAAAAAGCCATCATTATAACGAATAAAACAGCTAATATTCTTTTCACTTGCTTGCCTCCATTTTTTCCTTTAGTATTTTTTCGTGCTCCGCCTCGGTAATTTCGTACCAATTTTCAGCACTGTCACACGTTCCGAGGGTGATTGTGTGTCCGTACGTTATGCCGTCAGTATAGATGTATCCTTTTCCGGCTATTAAAATATTGCTCATTGTACAATTGTCCAACCTTTCCCCTCTATTGTGCTTTTATACGCACTCATATCAATTGCTGAATTGATTGTGATTGTTGTCTTCACAGACACAGCTGCAAGATGTTCAACTACGTTTGCAATGCTATCTGCACTTAATAAAGGACAGTCGACAAAGCTAATGTCCTGCCCTATCGTTCCCTCAAAGGTGATGCTTTCAAGCTCTGCGCAATTAACAAACCAATTGTTGAATGTAACATTCTCATTAACGGTTATGGTGCGTATAGTCTTGAGCTTAGAGCTTCTGAATACATCAGATGCGGCTGCGCCAAGATTGGTAAAATCCAAGGCTTTCTTGGTGTCCTCCATTTCTGACGAATGAAACATGGCATAAGCATATTGTATAGTAAACTCGAAGTCATCCGGCGGGTCATATGTATCATTGTTCCATCCTAATTGAAAAAATGCATAGTTCCAATGCTTACGTGTTCCATTTTTGGTAAAACCGTTCCACCACCTTTTGCGCTCCGCCACCTTGCCCGCATCATAGCCCCTTTGCTCGTTGTCGGCTATTGTCTGAGGCTTTGCCGCTATACTCATACGCTATCACCGCCTGTCAATTCCTCTTGCTTGGCGATAATGCTGTCAAGCCTCGCTTCTATTTCTGTTTTAAGGTCATTAATCAAGCCATCTACATAGTACTTGGGTACTGCGTCCGTTGCGTATGTGGCATTGTCAACGCAAATAGCGCCGTTTGCATCACGTATAACTATACTGTCGGGCTTTAAGCCTACGCACAAATCAACCATTGTCTGTGTTCCGTCTGCGTTTTTAACATATGCTTGGGACAGCGACGTGGACGTAGCATCTGATTTCAAAAATGCGCCCTCTACGTAATTAGACAGCTCGTAGAACTGGGATGACATATAGCTCTCCGTCACAAGCAAATCCTGTGCAGCGGAGCTATTCGATATAATATCAATCAAGGCTTGCGTTCCGTCTGTGTCCTTGATATATGCCTGCGCCCGTTCTGTTACCTCTGTTGACTTGTCAAGCTTGCCTGTCGCATCCAAAGCTGCGGAAATAACCCCGTCCTCGCTGATTTCAATGTTGTCACCTGCGCTCAGCTTGTTTTGCTTAAGGGCTATTTGCTCTCTTAAGTCGGAGTGGGCATCCATGTCCGCATTGTGAAGCGTCACTTGCTCTCTTAAATCAGAGTGGGCGCTTGTGTCCTCATTATGCAGAGCTATTTTTTCCTCTACCTGAGATACGTCTGTAATACTGCTTGTATCACTTCCGCCCTCCATACCCACAAGGGTAATGTCCTTTTTGGTGTAGTAATATACTCCGCCTGCCTTAAATTCCGTTGTTGCTATATCATCTGCGCCAAAGTCCTGTGTTATTTCGTCCTCGTATCTTGACAGCCTTAAAACCGCAAGCTCCGGCACACCCTTTTGGGCAATTATGAATATATCGCCCTCGTCTATGCTTTCAAAATCGGAATTTCCGTAGTCCTCATAGTAACGGTGAATGTCGATAAACTCAAACATTTTTTCAAGGCTTACAAAGGCGTGTATTCTGTTCTTTCCCTGCGCTATATTCAAGGCGCGTGTGCTTATTGAACGGGCAATGTCGATTTCGTCGCGAATGTCCTTGTGGGCATCGGCGCTTTCGTTATGCTCGCTTAACATCCCCTCTGTAACGGCAGCGTTGTCCGATTCGCTGTCTTTTGACTCCATTTCGCCAAGCCTTTCGTTGATTTTCTCTATAACCTCACCAAGCTCACCGATTGACAAATTGATGTCGTCAAAATGAACATTCAGGCTAAGCGCCAAGGACCTTATAAAGTCATAAAAATACTTCTTGATTTGAGAAGCATTCAAGCCCGCCTGACCCGGTGAGTTAGGTAAGGCATAGGGAGAGCGCATTATAGCCTTGTTAATTTCTTCCTCTGTTAATTTAAAATCTCTGCTCACTTGCATTTCCTTTCTACTTTTTAATCGAATAAATAACGGAAACATTCTCAAGTCCAAGAGCTCCGCCAGACCTTGAGCCTATTTTTATTCTTATGTATTCAAAGCCTCTTTCAAAAAACGGAACTGTAATGCTTTGCTTGAAGGCAGGAGCTAAAACAGGGTCCTTATAGTCAAAATCGTCAAAATCAACGGTGCTGCTGACCACCACGCTTCTTTCGTAGGAGCCTAATTTTGTGTTGTAGCCTACATCAACTGCGCATCTTGTGTCCTCGGTAGGAGTAAAGCTTATTCCGTAAAGTGTTTTGTTTTCCCTTGTGCCAAGGCTTGTAAGACCCATTACACGCTCGCACTCAACCCTTCTTCTTTTTATTAAATAGACCCTTTCAATATCAGCATCCAAAAGGGTGACGGGGGTGTCATTATAATAAACATCAAAGCCTTGACCGTTGTCTATAAGCTCATACTCTGTTTTTTCGTCCCTTTCAAAATAAATCCTTAAGGGAGTGTCTGTATTTAAGCCGATTTCTCCCAAATAAACACCGCATTCATCAGGGTATGTATCTAATATTTCACCGTCGTAAACGATTGCGCCGTCCGATGTGTAAAGCCTGATTTTCATTCCGCTGTAAAGCGTTACACAGCCGTTTTCATCAAAAAACCTGCCGGGCGGGACAAAAACAAAGCCTCCGTCTTGTCTGTACTCACCCTCTAAGGCATAATAGTAATGCTTGCCAAGGCTGACAGTATCACCTGCCTTTATACCGTAGCAGGAGTTAAAGGTAACGGTTAAATAGTCCTCTTGGGCAAAAACGAAGTCCGCATCCTTACTAAATAGGGTTATTGCCTCTCTGTCTGTGTACTCGCTATCAAAGGTAGAAATCCATCCGTCCTCTCTGCCCATATAAAGCTGCCCCCTTGCGTAAATTGCGCAGGTACAGGGACAACCGTCAAGCGCCCACCATTGATAGGAAAAGTCCTTGCTTCCGCTACCCTTAATCTTATATCTCGGAGTGCAAATATAGACACGTCCCCCTACAAAAAGCCAATATTCGCCCTTCATCACAAGCGCAAAGGCGTTTTCCTTTGCTTCTGTGTCAAGAGTGTCAAGCTCCTTTTGTATGCTAAAGGAACGGTTGTAAAGACGCGCCACCTCAAGCTCTGCATTATCGACCTCGTTTACGCCAAAAACGCCCTCGCTGCTCAAAGCCAAGCAATCATTACCGATTGACTTAACGCTTTGCGGACTTATGCAGCCAACGGTATTGTCACTGAAGTAAAGACGGTTTTCACTCTCCTTGTTTATTTTCAGGGTATAAAAGGAGCTTTCCTTATAAATGCCTATGTAGTTATTGACCATAGGCGCAATTCCTTTTATTTTTTGAGCATCCTTGCCTATTTCCACCACATTGTCCTTAGCAAGATACAAAAGACCGTCCCTTTGCAAGGAATAGTAAAGGCTGTTATCCTTCGTTGTTAATAGCATTGTGGCATTACCGTTTTCGGTGGCGGCAGTTGTGGCAAGCCTTACATTATCAAAAAACTCTTGACCCTGTGGCTGATATTCGGTAAATTCCACAACTATATTGTCGTAGGAATCGTAGGGGCTGACCACGTCAAAGCCGATGGTTAAATCCCGTCCGTTTACCACCTGAAAGTAATATTCAATGTCCTCAATTTCCACCTCGTTGCCGCTGTTATCTAAGGCAAAGGGTGTGCAGTATGTAACTATGTCCCTTAATTCAGACACATAAATGCTTACATTAACAACAGTATCGTTCTCTAAGCCTATGCCCACATATTTGCTTGTCCACTCATCGCTTTTGCCTATCTCCCACTTAACACGAAAGCTTGCCTCAATGCTGAAGGGCTTTCCGTATTCTGCCTTGGCATCAAGCTGAAAGGTGTGTATATGGTCGGTTGTGTGCGCGCCTCTTAGATGATTTCTCCTTCTCGGCGTCAGCAAATTGGGGGACTCACCGCTTTTGGGCTTTGCTCCCACTTCCTTTTCGCAAATTCTTTCCGTTGTTACAGGCGCATAAGCAAAGCCTCTTCCATAGGGCGAGGATATTTCCTTACCGTCATATAACAAAAGACCGTTTTCACCGTATAGCCATAAATACCCGTCGTACATATAGCCATAGCTTTTTTCATCCTTTACGGTAATATTGCCTCTTATGGGAATTTTAGCGGTTATGCTTAAATCATACCCGCACTCGTAAAAATCGCTTCCTGCGTGAACCACAAGACAGCTTTTGCTTTCGCCGCAAAACTCGAAAATTCCGTTAATTTTTAATGGCTGACCTTCGTCGTTTCTGAACTCTCCGATTGTACGCCAGCCATTTCTTTTTTTATTAATACCGTCTACGCAAAGCATATTGCGTGCATAATAGGCATCCTCCCTTGAAAGCCGGCTTTCGCCAAGGCCCTTAAAGGAATAAAGCTTTTTCTTCATAGTCAATCCCATTTGTAAACGATTTGAAAGCATTCGTGGCAGGGGGCTTCTCGCTCACCTATGCTCTGAACCGTTTTCTCAAAATGCTCAAGAGCATATTTTGCCATCTCCTCGTTTTCCTCTCTTGCAAGGTCAGATACAATAAAATAAGGTATGCACTCTGCCATTCCGTGTGGAAGGATTGGCTCGTAGGCATCACTTGTTGTTCTTGTTATTCTCGGTATTTTTGTTCTGTACACTACGGTGTATATTCCCGCTCTGTACTCAGTCAAAATGCTTCCGTTTTCCGTTTCAAAGCCAATGGCATAAGCCTTGTCGCAGGAATGGAGCAAAACTCTTTCCACCGTTAAAAGCTCGTCATTGGACGGCAAAACAATTTTGCCATTCCTTTTTTCACAGGTGCTTGATGGAATGTCCACACACTTAAGAGTACTAAGTCCCCTTGACTCTATGTAGGAAAAGGCTCTGTTAATGGCTCCCACCGAGCCCTCTAAAATGCTTTCAAAATTAGGATTTGACTTCATTTCATAAATGGCTCTTATAACATCCTCGTCGCTTGACTCGTCAAGCTTGACAGATGCCTGTGGAAACATTAAGGTAATTGCCTGCGCCTTCATTTCTCCAATTTTCATTTTTCTCCTTTCTGTGCTGCAATGGTAAACCACTGTGGCACACTCGACGGCTTAAAATTCCTCAAAGCTTTTTATGTCAAAATCTCTGTCCTTAAGCTCCTTTAGCTTGTTGCCCGAGGTATCTCTTAAAAAAACAGCCGCCTGTGTATCTCCGTTTGAGGCCTTTAAAACCTGTGCTATCAGAATTGCCTCCTGATAAGTAATCCTGTCACCGAGGGGTGTGGCCCTCACTGCCTCGGCAACAGTATTCGGACAAATTACCGTATTAAGAATAGAATCAAGAGTTGTCTTAAAGGGCTCGCCCTTTCGTCTTTTCAGACGACCCCGTTTTTTGGGCGACTCCCCACAAGGCTCTCTGCAAGCTGACGTAGCTTCCGCCTCGGCTGAGCTGAAATTTTCATTATCGGGAATTAAGGTCCCGTTACCTTCCTCTGTGAGATGGCTGAGAGTAAGCTCCTTCTTTTTTCTTGCCACAGTATTTCTCCTTTTCCTTACGTTTTCCGCCCTTTCATTATTGCACAAAAAAAGCGGTGCTATCTGTCCGTGTTTTTTCAAATTCTGTTGACTTATGTGCCGAATATGTTTTATAATAAATAAAAAACGCTTAAGGAGAAATAAAATGAAAAAGGTTGTTTTGTTAGGTGACTCAATTCGCCTGTGGGGCTATGGCACCAAGCTGCAAGAGGTTTTAGGTGAGGGCTACGAGGTATGTCAGCCCGAGGACAACTGCCGCTTTGCCAAATATACCTTAAGAGGCTTATTTGATTGGCAGGACATAATAAAGGGCGCTGACGTTATTCACTGGAATAACGGTCTTTGGGATTGCACCGAGATTTTTGATGACGGTGTTTTCACAAGCGAGGAGGAATACATAGAAAATATGGTGCGTATAGCTACCCTTTTAAAAAAGGTAACTCCAAACGTAATTTTCGCAACTACAACTCCTGTGTGGGACGAATTTGAATATACCCACAACGACAAAATCATTCGCTTTAATGAAATTATTGTGCCAAGGCTTAAGGAAATGGGCATAAAAATAAACGACCTCCACACCGAGGTGTCGAAGGACGTTTGCAAATATATAAAGGAATGTGACAAAATCCACCTCTCCGACGAGGGAATTTCCCTCTGTGCCGAAATGGTAGCTAATTCAATTAAGGAAATATTAAAGCACTGAAAGCAATGCTTTTAGCAGAGTTCAATTACGTGTTGAATATACACAGATACCAAAAACCGGTGTTGTCTGTTCTTGTTGTCTATCATATATAATTCTATTTCTATTTTCATTTTCATTTCCATTTCCATTTCCATTTCCCATATGTAGCAACATATGTAGTAACATATGTAGTCCCATATGAGAAAGACATTTGCTGATATTTACATTTTTAGTATGTAGAGCATTCCGCAAGGAAACACGAAAAAATTATAATTAAACAAGAAACGCAAGACCTTGAAACCTTAAAAAATCGCAATCATAACCAGCAGTTGCATTGATGGTATGCACACCCTTAGTACCTTGTTATGAGTCTGTCATTCTAACAATAGAGAAAACGCAAAACAAATCTGTCATTCTGAGGCTTTCATCCTGTCATTCTGTGGCTTGCATACTGTCATTCTGAAAGAAGTGATTACGCAGTATGCCTTGTGCAAGAATCTTCTTTGACTTGGTTCAAATCTCGAATGGTGCGAGCATAAAGAAGATCCATTCGCTACGCTCAGGATGACGCAAAGAAAGAGTGTGTATAACAAATACACTGTCATTCTGTGGCTTGCATACTGTCATTCTGAGGCTTGCCGAAGAATCTGCTATGCTTTGCACAAGACTTGAATGGCACGAGTATAAAGAAGATCCATTCGCTACGCTCAGGATGACATAAAGAGGAGTTAGGATGACACAAAGAAAGAGTGTGCAAAACAAA
>JAFTZI010000076.1 GCA_017461055.1 Clostridia bacterium
GCCTTGTCAATGTCGCCTACCTTGTAGTTAAAGTATCTGATTTGGCTGATATTTAGGATTGTAGAGGTGTCCTCAAGCTCTTCTGCCTCGTCAATTTCGCCGCTTGCGTTGGCTCTTTCCATTGTTTTGATAGTTGGCTTGCCTACGCCGAGAATATGAACGCTGTCGCCCTTTTTGGAAACTAAGCCCTCGTACTGTCTGTTGCAGTCCTCAACGAAAACGCAAGCGCGCTCAAGCTCTCTGTTAATTGTTTCCTCCCAAACGGAAGGAATAAAATTAGAATATGCCATAAATATTTCTCCTTTTGTTAAATTTGCGGAAAACGCAAGGAAAATAAGCATAAATTTGTCTCTTAGTTTAAAATTACACGCAATAATAATTAAACCAAGAGTTAATTTTTACCAAAGCTGCTGACTTTGGCGAATTTTGTTGTAATTTCTTTTGATTTCCTCTTGGGTCATTTGCAAAACCTGTTCCTTTGTGAAAAAGGCTTGCTCGGTTGGCGATTTTGAGGATAGCGAGCCCACACCCGTCTCGGCGCTTGCCAAGGCGTGAGAGAGCTTTTCCTTTGATTTTTCCTCCGCAGTCGAAACAATAGAATTAAAGCAGGAATAAACACGCGAAAGCGTTGGATTTTGTATAATCGTATTCAAAAGAGCCACAAAATCCCTGTTGTTTCTTAAATTTTCTATCTGAACAGCGGGAAACTGTGATTTTAGCTCCTCTTGGTTAGCTTCTGTGAAAAAATCCTCAATAGTTGGGGTATTATTTAAGGAATTTTCAGGCTCGTTAACGGTTTTAGCTGAATTTTCAGCATCATTACCGCCATTTTCGCTGTTTAAAGCGCCTTCGCCGGTACTTTTACCGTTATTATTCAAGCTTTCCTTGCTGTTTGCGGAATTTTCCTCGGTTTTATCTTCATTTAAGCCGCTTTTGCAAGAAACAGGCGAAAAATCCTCACTTTTTTGAGTATTGGCGGTATTTTTCTCTTGTTTTTGAGTATTGGCGGTGTTTTTTGCCTGTTTTTGTGTATTTACAGGGCTTTTCTCTTGATTTTGAGCCAACACGGGCGTTTTTTCGTTATTTTCCGATGGATTTGCGGAAAAAACGTTGCTCTTAGGCAAAATATCGGACCCTGTGGCTGAATTTGCCTCGTTTTCGGCAATATTTTGGTGATTTGAATTGTTCATTTAGTTTTGCACGGAAATGTGGAAAAATATCAAATTATCGACACAGGGTCGACCGTTTTTGAATTTTTAGACATTTCCAGCTCCTTTCTTAGCTTTGAAATTTCGCTTTGTTTTTCTGCTTCAATTTGCTTCAAAATTGAGCTTTTATTGCTAATTGCTCCCTCGGGATAAGCGCGAACATAGGTTTCAAGTGAAATGCTTCCGTTCTTTAAGCAGGTGTCAAGCATATTAATGTCGGATGCAATGCTTGCCTTGGTTCCTCTTGTTGGCTCTACAACTACGTCAAACAGGACGTTTTCGTATTCTTTTGATGAAAAACGGTCGCAAATTTCGTATTCGTTACCTAATTCGTCCTTTTTTGTTCTTACAAATTCCTTGTCATAGTAGTAAAGTCTTATGAACTGAGCTAATACTAAGCCTTGCTTTTTCTTTACTTCCCAAAATGTTGAGCGAAGCTCCTCAATAGGCACCTCTGCTTGTGCTTGCAGCTGAGCAATTGCGACTCCCGACATATTGGAGCTTAAAGCATCGCCCGAAAGAATTTCCGATGAGCCTGTTGCTGTTCTGGTCAGCTCTGTTAAGGTATCTGTAATAGACATCGGCACCTGGGAAAGTGCTTCCTCACTCATTCGCTTAATACCGTTGCCTGTTCCCGAGTAGTCAATCAGCACCTGCCCCGGTGAATTTGATATTTTTTGACCCTTAAGGGCGTTGGGTAATGCAATATATTTGCCCCAAGCGCATTGCTGTGCGTTTAAAAGGCTCATTGCTATGTTAAAGTTAATTGCCTTTTGGTTAGGAATTATGCCCTCAACCTCGGAAATACCGTAGATTGACCCCTCGCGTCTTTCATAATAGCCGCATACAATAGGGTACAGGGAGGCAACCGTTTCCTTCTTTTTGCCTAAGCTTTCAAGGTAGTTGAGCCTTTTTGAGATTTGATGCAAGCTATTTTCGCTGTCTTGTGCAAAATTCTCTTGAAAGCTTGGCTCATTACTTTCATTTTTTACACCGTCATACAGGGATTTAGTGCTCGATTTCCTTGGAGAAAGCCTGAATGGCTTGTTTACTGTGCTGAACTTCGTTGCTCTTTCGCAAAAAACCTCTCCGTTTATGCGGTAATAGCGTGTTAAAAGCGTAATTGCTTTCGGTTTTTCACCGTTCTTTTGTTCTTCCTCGTAAGGATTTATCGTTCCTTCAAGACCCTCGTCACATATTTCGTAAATGTAAGACGGGTCAATGCTTGATGCAATTAATATCCACCGTTGCTTTTGCTCGTCAAGCTCGCATGGGTTAGAAAAGAAAATGTTTAAAGGGTCTATGATTTCGCACCTTACATCTCCCTCTATGTAGCCGGATGGGCTGATAGCATTTTTGTCCCAATAATAATGATAAAAATAAGAGCCCTTTTTAATACCGTCATCAATAGCTAACTTGTCAAGCCCTTCCTGGTTAAACTCCTTTTGCAGACTTTGGCAAAAGGAGTTCAGCTTCTCCAAATCCGCATTTGGCGTAAATGCCTTATAAAGAATTTTAACGGGGGTAGCCAAAATACTTGACTTTTTGCTTCTGCAAATCATTTTTACAATGTTAATAACCGGCCTTGGCAGATTTTTCGTAGCTTCGGTGGCGGCAGGCCACTGTCTGCCCTCGTAAAAATCAACATTTTGTGGAATTATACGTCTTAAGCCCAGCTTGTTCTGGTAATCAATGCCCTCTTTATATAACGACCACAAATAAGTTTCTCCGTCAGCTATTGCTTTTTGCCATTGAGCCATAGGTCAATCACCTCCTCGTATGATAGCTCCTCCTTTTGCTCACCTGTGCTTTGAGCTAAGGCGGAAAGGACAGAATTAAATTCCTTTTCTAAGGCGCTTAGCCTGTCCTCCATCTCCTTTAATTGTTTGTTTTTGTTCATATTACCACTCCATAAATTTATTTGCCTGTTCCTGTGAATTTTTGTAAAATTGAGCCAAAACATCCACCCCTGTGTCGATAATTTCCATTTTATGCGTATAATCTCTGCCAATAAAATGAGCTATGGCGCTTGCCATAACCAAATCGTCGTGGCTTCCGCTTGCAGCACCTGTCTTTCCGCCAACACCTCTTACAAAGGAGCTTAATTCCGTAAGAGTTTCCCTGTCGGTTTCAAGCTCAATGCTTTCACGCATTACCGCAACAAGATTGGAAATAATAATAGGCTTAGTCAGTGACGAGGTTACAAAGCCGTATCTTTGCTCAGGAGCGCTTTGGGATTTGTTGTAGTACCTTTGAGAATACAGATTTGTATAGCCTAAATCGTGTAAAACACGCACGGGGTGACGTGAATAGTTGATTTCCACTCCTATAAGGGCATTGTTATAATAAGTGCCTAAGCAGTAAAGCTGCTCTGCAAACAAATCCTCGTCTATGTGCTGAACTCGAAGGGTGGCAACACAGCGACCGTTTGTATTATCTAATACCTTAGCTGTAAAGTAGTCCTCGCCCGAGCCTGCTGTATCTGCGCCTATTACGTACGGCTTTTGGTAGGTAATACCGTCCTTGGTGTAGGAATAAGGCTCCTCTACAATACTGATAAATCCGTTTTTGTCCTCTATTAACTCAATGTCGGAAATGCGGCTTTCGCAGTCTGCAATTTCGCCTTGCTCATCATAGATAGGAAACAGCCTTTTTTCATATTTGAAGCGACCCTGTGTCGATTTTACGTCAAATCTGCTTAAATAATTTGATATTACATCCTTATCAAAAACACAGTCTCCCGAAACAATAAAGGCTTCCTCGGGGGAGCAGGGGTATTCCTGCTTAATTGAGCTTTTGTCTATGTAGCTTGCATACTTTTTTGCATACCAGGCAAGCTGCTCGCGGCTAAGCCCCTTTTCTTCAAGGATTTTTAACCGATCCTTTAGCCATTTGTCCTTTGTTTCCAAAAATTCGTACTCATATGAAACGTATTCCTTGGTTTTCCACCATTCGTAAAACAGGTTATGGCAGGAGCCGTTGTCCCAAAGCGCCTTTGCCTCGTTAAAGCCATTGGCTGTTGTTTCGTAAATACAAAGTGCATCCTGGGTTGCCGCCTCCGC
>JAFTZI010000077.1 GCA_017461055.1 Clostridia bacterium
CATCACTTGGATGGTGATTACGCTGCCTTTGGACGTGTTGTAACGGGTATGGAAATAGTTGACAAAATTTGCGAGGAGGCAAAGCCATCCGATAATAACGGCACAATTCCCAAGGAGGATCAGCCTGTAATAAAAACAATCGCCATAAAAAGAAGCAATTAGTCACCATGAAAATTCAAAAGGAAGAACCGAGCGTTCTTCCTTTTTTAGCTTAATAATTTTGTTTTCTTTTGGCAGGCGCGTGTTATTATTGACAAAATTAAATTTGTGTGTTAATATAAAATATATAAAAATGCTTATTTTGAGGTGGATGGCTATGAAGGATTCAATTTTTAAAGGTAAAACCCTTATGATAACAGGAGGTACAGGCTCCTTTGGTAATGCAGTATTAAATAGATTTTTAAAGACGGATATCGGTGAGATAAGAGTATTCTCACGTGATGAAAAAAAGCAGGACGATATGCGTCACGAATTCCAGGCAAAAATGCCTGAGGTGGCTGAAAAGATAAAGTTTTACATAGGTGATGTAAGAGATATTGCAAGTGTTAGAAATGCAATGCACGGCGTTGACTACATTTTCCACGCAGCGGCACTTAAGCAGGTTCCTTCCTGTGAGTTTTTTCCAATTGAGGCTGTAAAAACAAATGTTTTAGGTACTGAAAACGTGCTGACTGCCGCAATTGAGGCGGGTGTTAAAAACATAGTTTGCCTGTCAACCGATAAGGCGGCATATCCTGTTAACGCAATGGGTACATCAAAGGCAATGATGGAAAAGGTTATTGTTGCAAAGTCAAGAACCGTTTCACCCGAAAAGACAAAGATTTGCTGTACAAGATACGGTAATGTTATGTGCTCTCGCGGCTCGGTAATTCCGTTGTGGATTGACCAGATAAGAGCAGGAAACGATATTACAATTACCGACCCAAGCATGACTCGCTTTATTATGTCACTTGACGAGGCTGTTGACCTTGTACTGTTCGCATTTGAGCATGGTGAAAGTGGAGATATTCTTGTACAAAAGGCTCCTGCCTGCACAATTGAAACACAGGCAAAGGCAGTAATTGAACTTTTCGATAAGGAAAAGAAAGCAGGAATTAAAATTATCGGTATTCGCCACGGTGAAAAGATGTATGAAACACTTCTTACAAACGAGGAGTGTGCAAACGCCATCGACCTTGGCAACTTCTACCGTGTTCCTTGCGATAAGCGCGGACTTAACTACGATAAGTACTTTAAGGACGGAGATAAGGAAAGAAATCCTTTGACCGAGTTTAATTCACATAACACAGAGCTTTTGGACGTAGAGGGCGTTAAGGAAAAGCTTCTTTCACTTGCTTACATCAGAGAAGAGCTTGAAAAGGACGTAAAATAATGAACATACTTGTAACCGGTGCGTACGGCTTTGTAGGTAAAAACCTTTGCTGTGCACTTAAAAACATTCGTGACGGTAAGGACCGCACAAGAAGCATTAAAATAGATCAAGTTTTTGAATATGACATTGATACTCCCGAGGAATATTTACAAAACTACTGCGAAAATGCAGACTTTGTATTTAACCTTGCGGGAATAAACAGACCTAAGGATAACAGCGAGTTTATGCAAGGCAATTTCGGCTTTGCGGAAAAGCTTCTTTCCTATCTTGAAAAGGCGGGCAATAAGTGTCCTGTTATGATATCATCTTCTATTCAAGCTACCTTAATCGGCAGATATGGCGAAAGCGATTATGGCAAGAGCAAGCTTGCAGGCGAGGAGCTTTTGTTTGAATATGGCAAAAGAACGGGGGCGCGTGTCTTGGTTTACCGTTTCCCTAACCTTTTCGGAAAGTGGTGTAAGCCTAATTATAATTCCGTTGTTGCGACCTTCTGCCATAACATAGCAAACGGCTTGCCCATTCAAATTAATGACCCGAAAATTGAATTGCAGCTTCTATATATCGATGACCTTGTGGAAGAAATGCTTGATGCCTTAGAGGGCAATGAAACAAGGTGTAACTATGACGGTCTTGACCGCGTGTTCGATGATAACGGAAAATATTGCACGGTTATGTACACAGATTTTGTCACTCTTGGTACGATAGCGGAGCTGCTTTACGAATTTGCAGAGCAGCCACAGACCCTTGTTGTTCCCGATATACCAAAGGGCTCATTTGCAAAGAAGCTTTATTCCACATATCTATCCTATTTACCAAAGGAAAAGGTGTCCTTCCCACTTAAGATGAACGTGGACCAAAGGGGCAGCTTTACCGAGCTTATCAAGAGTCAAAAGTGCGGACAAGTGTCTGTAAATATATCAAAGCCCGGCATTACAAAGGGTCAGCATTGGCACAACACAAAATGGGAATTTTTCATTGTTGTATCAGGCAAGGGACTGATTCAAATGCGTAAAATAGGCTCTGATGAGGTTCTTAACTTTGAGGTAAGCGGTGAAAAAATCGAAGCAGTTCATATGCTTCCGGGCTATACCCACAATATAATTAACCTGAGCGAAACCGAAGACTTGGTTACAGTTATGTGGGCTAACGAGTCCTTTGACCCGAATCACCCCGA
>JAFTZI010000078.1 GCA_017461055.1 Clostridia bacterium
GTGAAACCTAATTTGTAGGGGCGATTCACGAATCGCCCGAAAATCAATCACGAATTTATTCGTGCATATCATCACGCAATTTTGCGTGTATATCATCAATGCGTTAAGCATTGTATATCACGGGCACGAATGTGTTGTATATACCTACGTTCCGTTTGCTAGAGCGAAGGTGATATTACAAATAAAATCACAAAGCAAGGTGGCTACGCCGCCTTGCTTTTGTCGTATAAATTTTTTTAAGGCGCTTGACTTTTTCGTATAAACGAAGTATAATATAGGTGATAATTTCGTTTGAACGAATATACAAGGGCGGTAAAACTTCGTTTGAACGAATAGAAAACGCGAAAATATTTCGTTAAAACGAAGGGAAAGCTATGAATTTAATAACCGTAAAGGAAGCCTCGAATAAGTGGGGCGTTACCGAAAGAAGAGTACAGAGCTTGTGCAAGGACGGTAAAATAAAGGGCGCTACAAGATGGGGGCGCACTTGGATGATACCTGCTCACGCAGTTTTGCCAAGCGCCAGCAAGGGCGAAGATCCGCATATGCCAATGCCGAGAAAAAGCCCTTTCCTTGATATGACAAACATATACAGCGTAGCAGGCAAGGCTGATGAAAGTATTTCACTTTTTGAAAACAATATGGAGGCATACGAGCTTTTTAAGGCGCAAATTGCCTACCGTCGCGGAGAAATAGAGAAGGTTTACGACAAGGCAAGGTATTTTCTTCACTCACATTCGGGCTTTTATGCTATTTTGGGCGGTGGAATGCTTCTTGCCCAATGCGCCATTTGGCGAGGCGATATTAATCTTTGGCAGGAAGCGAAAAAGCACATTTGCGAGGCCCCCTGTGACAGCAAAACTCAAAGAGAAATCTTGTCCCTCACCCTTGCCATAATAGATAGCTCAATTTACAATAATAACGACTTTCCCGAGTGGTTTACCCGTGGAAGCTTTGAGGTGTTGCCCTCAGACTCCCACCCCTGCGCCAAGGTGTTCTACATTAAATATTTATACATGGCGGCATTTGCGGTAGCCTCAGGTCAGTTTGAATTAGAGGGCGTTGAGGGTCTTGCCCTTATGAAAATGATACCCAACACCATAGAGCCATTAATTACACAGGCGCGTGTAGACAGAACCATTATACCCGAAATATTCTTGCGCCTTTCCTGCGCGGTAGCTTACCACAACACAGGTCAAAGGGACTTAGCCATTATGCACATCGACAGAGCCATTTCCTTAGTGGCGCTTGACGGCCTTTATGGCATATTAGTAGAGTATGTACGCCACTTTGACGGACTTTTAGAGGAAAGATTAGAGCTTGTACGTCCCGAGGGCGTTACCGTTGTCAAGGAGCTATACAGAACATACAGTGTTGGCTGGTCAAGGCTAAGCGGAGCGGTAAGAAACCGTTACATTGCAGTTAACCTGACCGCAAGAGAGCGAGAGGTAGCTAAGCTTGTTGCCTTTGGCTACACAACAAAGGAAATATCAGGCATGCTTTATATTTCCGAGTCGACGGTTAAGCAAACGGTTCTTCGTGTCGTACAAAAAACAGGTGTAAACGACAGAAGCGAGTTTCCAAATATTCTTTAAAAGGTACAAAAAAACATGTCTTGAAAAACCGTTTTTAGGTGATGTTTTTTTGAAAATAAATCCCGTATACTATTATCAAGAGATAGTATGCGGGATTTTTTAATAAGCATTGTATCAAACGCAAAGGAGAGCCCATATGAATAAAATAAGAGACGGTGACTTATATAAAATTGTAGAGCTTTTCGGACATACATTTGAATTAAGGTATGGCTTTTATGAGGAATACGAAAGGCAAAATGGCGAGCCAATTCCCATTTACCCCGATTTAAAGGCAAATCCCATTTACACAAGCGAGGGCTTTCCCTTCGTTACGCAAATGCAGGAAATGTGCCAGCACGGCAGCAGTAAATTTGACGATGGCTACTGTGTTGACTGTGCGCATTACAGGGACGGCGAGGAGCTGATTGGCATATGCACAAACAACAAAAATAAGCGATAATGCGATCAAATACAGCTAAAGGAGAATTAATATGAAAAGCTTTAGAAAAATACTTTGTACATTAATGGCAGTAATGCTTTTGTTGCCTGCATTCTCAATGCTTGCCTTGGCAACAGACGGAAGCGGTGAAGCCACGAGAGAAATCACCAAGCAGCCAACCTCGGCTTCTCCCACAGTAGAGGTAAGCGATACAGAGGGAGCTACATATCAATGGTACAAAAGTGAGCTGACTCTTAATGAGGTAACACCCGAAAATATGTATCTCTATCCCAATGCTCCGTACGATTATAATGAGGACGGTTGGCGAGGAGATACATATTACAGCCCGAATGTGTATTTGGTAATGAGATTGCAAGAGGGTGAGCAGATATGGATACAGTCGGAAAACAGCGATTTAAATTTCGGTCTTTACAATGTAGACACAGTAATATATAACTATGAAATAATAGACGGTTGTATAGTGCTGACAGCAGAATATGATGACATATATTATGTTATGAGCGACGAAAGCTCTGAAAGAGTGAAGATTTTTGCTAATATGTACGAGAAAAAGGCAATAGATGACCAGACTACTCCTACCTTAACAAGCTTTGAAATCGGTACACGCTATTTTGTAGAGGTAGCTTATAACGACTCGGATATTCTTGTCAGCAACGCCTTTGAAATGGAATATGCAATTACCGCTCATCCAAGCTTTATGTCACCAACGGTTATAACAAACAGAGATGAGGACGTATCTAAATACGAATGGTATTTTGCAAAGTCAACAGATACAGTATATACAGTGGGCACAGCTAACGAAAACGAAGTAATAGCCTATGTATACCATGGAATATATGAAAACGGTAAATGGAGCAGCCAAGACGGATATTTTAATATAGCTGTGTCAGGAATGCCCGGTGACGTTTTAAAGGTAAAGACACCCGAGGGCTTTAGCGGTACGGTTAAATTTTATGACGGCGACGGCTTTGAGGTTGACGAAAACGGTATTTATTATTGCGAGTTTACCGATGAAGTTGATAATGCGGATTTTGAAATTACATCAGAGGTAAGCGATTTAGAGATTTACCTTGAAAGAAACGGATTAAAAATCAACGTGGTTGAAGAGCTTTACATTGATGACAGAGCTATGGAATATATGATAAGCGATAGCTATGGATTAGCATATGACGGAGAAAAATGGGTCGTAAGCTCCCGAGGAGTTGTATACATTAAGGCTAAAGCCGGGTCTATTTTCAAGGTAACGTCAGAGAGCGAACTGCTTTTGGACATAATTGCTACTAAGAACAGTGAAAAAGTATTGCCAAATGAAGACGGTGAATATCTTTTAACAAGCGGTGCTTATATCTATATAACAGGCGAAAATAAAGACGAATTTGAGATGAGCCTGACTGTAGACGGTAAGGAGTACAAGATTGTTGATAAGCTTAATATAATTAATGAAGAAGAAAAGCTTAATCAGGTTAGTTATATTAATGACGGCTATTACAAGGAAGGAAAATGGTATCCGTCAGGGGAATATAATGAAATTGACATTGAGCTTATACTTGAAAAGGGCGATATAATTACCGTTGAGACAAGCGAGGAGTTTGACGGAAGCATAGAGCTGGATGTGGCAAATGCTAACGGACTTGTAATCAAGCTTGATGGTAAGGACGGAAAATACATTTTTGTTGCTGACAAAAGATACGATCTTGATTTGGAAATAGAAAATTGCCGGGTGGATTTTTCAGCGGAAATCACAAAACAACTGTCAGACAGCATTTTGCTTGAGGGTCAAACCGACAAGACTGTTACACCAAGTGACTCAGGCTATTATTATGTAATAGCTGAAATGAAGGATGGCACAAGGCTTATATCCGGTGGGTTTTATACAGAACAATTTGCAATATTTGATGTAAACGGCGGCACAGAGCTTGAAGTCTTTGTTGGCGCAGAGCTTACAGAAATAGGAAGCACAACAAGAGAGGGCTTTATGCTCGAGGGCTGGTATTTGGACGAGGCATTGACACAAAAAGCAACTCTTCCGGTGGCAATTAGCGGTTGTGTTACACTTTATGCAAAATGGGTAATATGTAACCACAACGCAAGCGAATCAAAGCCAAGCTGCACAAAGAGCGCGGAATGTTCCTTATGCAGCGAGGAGCTAAGCGCTACGGGACATAGCTGGAAAAACGAATACGAAAAAGCAGAAAACGGCCATACCCTTGTATGTGCAGAATGTGATGCAAAAAGCGAAGAGCAAGCGCATACCTATACGGAGTGGGCAGAAAATAAGGCTCCCACCACCAAGGAAAAGGGTAGCGAAATAAGAGCCTGCACAGAGTGTGGCTACACCGAGGCAAGAGATATAGATATGCTCAATGACTCTATATCAAACGGAGCTATTGTTGGAATTATAATAGGCTCGGGCGCATTCCTTGCGTTAATAGCAATAGGTGCTTGCTTTATCATATTTAAGAAGAAATCACTTGGAGCGTAACGGTGCTTTTTGGCTAAGAGGAGGATACTATGGAAAACAGAATAACGAAAATATTTAAGGTGCTGATGACAATTTTCGCGGTCCTTCTTCTCGGAGTGACCTGCGGACTTGTAACAACAGTCGGCGCTCAGGAAGCGCAGGACACGGTTGTAATTGAAACCGAAAACAATAAACATTACGGCTTTTACCCCGATGGATATATTATAGGAAACGGTGAGCTTGTGGAATTTACAGGCACATACGTTTTAACAGGCACAGCCAATGAGAACATTGACTTTGTAGGCTTAGACGGTGAGCATACTACCTATAATGTAATTGTACACAACTGGGATGCAACTGCAAAGGAATGGTACGGACTTATAGGAGTTAGCCGTAACGTTACACTAAACATTACCGTATACGGTATAAATAATATGCTGGGCTACAATCATTCGGGTATAGTAGACAGTGATGATAATAAGGGTGAGGGACAGGAGCCGGCAAGCATAAATATAACGGTTATGGAAAACAGCTCCTTAAACGTTGGCGCACAGTACTATGATCACAAATATGCCATATCTCCGGAGCTTAACGTAACCTACAATTCCGAGGCTGCCTGTACAGGCGACTGGACTACTGAAAGACAGGTTACATTTTCAAGAGGTATGCCGGCAAAGCATACAGTTACATATACAGCGGTAGGTGATATATGCAGGTGTATTTGTGACATAGAGGGCTGCGTGACCTTTGATATGGCGCACGAATACAGCATATTAGCTCTTGACGTTGAAGATGCGGATTATCTGACAAAGCACGCAAACGCTTGCGTAAACTGTAAGCAAATTGTTGAAAAGTACGACCACACCTTAAGCGCGTGGGAGTACAAAAATGAAAATGAGCATCATATTATCTGCGCTGAGTGCGACTTTGAAATAATAGGCGAGCATAATATGAATGGAACAAACACCTGTGTTGACTGCAACGAATCCTATGAAGTAAAATTAACACAGGGAGAGGAAATTACCTTCTTCTTTAGGCTCGAATCGGTGTACGATCTGATTATAAACAATAGCGGTTCACTTATACTCTTAAGAGACGTTGAGTCTGCGGAGCATGTATCCTTATATATATGTTCTGATGTGGTTGTCGATTTAGCAGGCTTTAAATTACTCAATACAATAATTAATGTACATGATAGCGGAAGCCTTAAGATAATAGACTCCGATGAAGACAAAACAGGCGTTTGGGACGGAACTATCGGCCGCGGCAGTACGGTTTACGGTCATATGGAGCTTGACGGAATAAAAATTTATCAAGATGGCTTTCATATTTCCAAGGACGCAAGGCTGACTTTGAATAATGTTACTTGCGATGAATTCCTTGAAATAGTCGCGGATGGCGCCTCTTACGCAAGCTTAACAAACGTGGTTATAAACGGTAACCTTTATGTGAACCTTTATAACAATACTACCTCAAATGTAAAAATTTACAGTGGAAGCTTTGATGAAATTGCAATATGGAATACCGACGTTGCTTTGTTTGTAAATGACCTTTTACCAAGCGGCTATGCTTTTGCAAATGAAAGCGGTATAATTTACGGTAAAAGAACTAAGATAAATAATGTTACCTCCGTGATTGAGCACGCCGAGCATGATACAAGCATAGTACAGTTAGACGTGGATTACCACTGGTTTGAGTGCTCCTGCGGATACGCTGAAGCAAATCAATCGCTTATTCCGCACATAGCGGAGGACGGTGAGAATGTATGCGCTGAATGTGGACAGGATCTGGTTGTAATGGTGGACGACGGAACAAGCAAAGTATATTCCGCCAACATCCACTCTGCTCTTGAAAGGGTAAGCGAGCTTGAAGGCGCCACTATGGTATTGCTAAGACCGGCAGAATGTACGGTTGAATATACCGTAAACAACAATCTAACCCTTGATTTAAACGGATATGAATTAGCTTTAAGTCAAAGGATTAATGTAGGCAAAGACGGCTCCCTGACTATTTGTGACAGCAGTGAAGAGAAAACAGGCCTGATAGGGATTAGCGACGATGGCGGTGTGACGTCAATTGATGTCAGCGGCAAGCTTACTATTGAGGGCGGAACAATTGAAGCCTTGCTATCTATAGGTGGCGAAGGGCAGGAAAGCATAGCCTATCTTACGGTAAATGACGGAATATTATTAGGCGCTTCTGTTGCTATAACCCTGAACGAAAACTACAGCGTTGAAATTAACGGTGGAACATTTATAGATACAGCCAATATATTTGACAGCGCGTATGACGAAATTAAGGGCAGTATAGTAATAAAAGGCGGCACATTTTTGAACTGCAATAAATTCTTTATAGATGATGAGGCTCATCCAAATGATTATTTGGGAAGTGCCCAAGAATGTCAGAAAGTATTCATTGACGAGGAGGGAAACGAGTTTGTATTCCCACAGGGCGACAGTACATTTACATCAAATTTAATGGTTGCTCACGGTGAATATACAATAAAATCAAACGCAGACGTTCATTATTACTACTGTAGCATATGTGATGTGGAATATAACCGTGAGCCACACAGTACATTTATATATGAACTGTCAGAGGACGACCCTTCAATGCACAACGTTTTGTGCGCAGTATGCAGCTACGTATGTTATACCGAGTCACATACAGGCGGAGAAGCTACCTGTGTAAGAGGGGCAGAGTGCAAATACTGTGAGGCTGAATACGGTGAGCTTGACAGCGAAAACCACACAGGCGGAGAGGCTACCTGCATGGAAAAGGCAATTTGCACAGACTGTAATCAACCGTACGGTGAGATTAATTCTAAAAACCATACATCAGGTGAAACAAAGTATGAACAGTCCCTTGACCATCCCGATATGCACGTTAAAGTAAGAGCCTGCTGTGGCGAAATAATAGAGGAAGGCTTGCACGAGGACGGAATACTGACCTGCGACAAGGGCGCAATTTGCTCTGTATGTAAGCTTGAGTACGGAGATAAGCCACAGGGTCACAAGTACGACAATGCTTGCGATAAAGATTGCAACACCTGTGGAAGCACAAGAACACTTAACGGACACAGCTTTGACAATGCTTGTGATACCGAGTGTAACGAATGCGGTACTGCAAGAACAATAGCGCACACCTACGGAAATGACGGAAAATGCGTTATTTGTAAATCAAGTAACCCTGCCCATGTTCCACAGAGCGAGCCAAAGAACGACTCCCTTGGTACAGGAGCTATTGTAGGAATTATACTTGGCACAGTGGCAGTATTCGGCGGCGGAGCATTTGCAGTAATCTGGTTCGTTTTAAGAAAGAAATTCTTAATTAAGTAACATATCTTAATTCTCTTCTATACGTCCTAACGGACGAAGGGACGGTTGCGCAATTGCAGCCGTCCCTTTAAATTTGTGTCCTTGCATCATACATATTGAAATTTTAACTGAATTCTATTATAATAGTATTAATGAGGTGAAATATGGAAAATAAATATTTGAATACTTACTGTAATCCGATTCCCCTGCCCGATTATCCAATTGGCAGGCTATGTATAAAAAAGTGGAGAGAGTATAAGTGCGACTACCGTGAAACCGCTGACCCAAGCGTAATTTATGAAAACGGAGTGTGGTATTTATACCCATCCTGCGGTATGGCATATTATTCCGAGGATTTTAAGACCTGGAAGCATAAAAGGCTTGAAACCTACGATATCGGCTATGCTCCAACGGTGGTAAAGCATAATGGAAAATTTTATCTTACCGCCTATGATGCAGGACTTTATGTGGGCAACACCCCCTTAGGCGCCTTTGAATATCTTGGCTGCTTTAAAACCGTTATGGGCGAGGAAATAAAGGTGGGAGACCCTATGCTGTTTTCCGATAATGGCAGACTGTATTTATATAATGGCTGTGGCAAGGAAATTCGCTGTGCGGAGCTTGACTCAAATAACCCCACACAGCTAATTACGGAAAATATGCTTATGATTGAAATGAATACCAAGGAGCATATATGGGAAAGAATGGGAGAATGGAACCAAGACCCCACATATAGCTGGATTGAGGGCGCTTGGATGTATAAAAGAAACGATACCTACTACCTTACGTACTCAGCGCCGGGCACAGAGTGGATAAGCTACGGAATGGGCGCATATAAGGGCAAAAGCCCTATGGGCCCTTGGGAATATATGAAAACAAGTCCGTTTTTGCTTTCCAAAACAGGCTTGGTGCGTGGCACAGGACACGGTTCAATTGTGGACGGGCCAAACGGAACGGTATGGGCGTTTTATACATTGTGCGTGTGCTATGGCGGAGCCTTTGAAAGACGCATAGGCTTTGACCCAATTGGCTTTGACGAAAACGGAGATATTATACCCACCTCCGCAAGCGAAATACCGTCCTTTGCGCCTGGAGTAATAAAAGAGCCTTGGTTAAATAATAAAACGGATTTATTACCGCTGACCCAAGGAATGAGCGCTAAGGCGTCCTCCTGTGCCGAGGGCAGAGATGAGCTATACGCAGTTGACGACAGTATGAAAACCTGGTGGCAGCCAAGGGATGACGACAAGGAGCCAACACTTAGCGTATATTTGGCAGGCGAGCCATTTGATATTTATACTGCAAGAATTATATGGCGCGATGTAGGGCTTGACTACGCAAAGGGACTTTTGCCCGAGCCTATCGGCTATGTAATTGAGGCAAAATGCAAGGACTCGGAGTGGGAATGTGTCCTTGATAAAAGCGACAATTGCGAGGATATGCTAATAGATTACGTTTATCTAAAGCAGGTTAAGGCAACCGAGGTGCGTATAAGAATTACTAAAAAGCCAAGCAAAACCAAAATAGGACTTATCAGCTTTTCCGTTTTTGGAAAAAGCGAGTATTAAGAGGTAAGAAAAATCAAAAAAGCATACGTTTATGAAAAAGAAAAGCTTCCGCGTCCGATTTTAGAGTGACGTCAGAATAGCTGAAGCAAGCAGACACAAGGTCAGCTTGCAACTAAATTCGGCTTTGCCGAGTGAAATTCGCCCAAGGTCGAGTGAAATGTTGCTTACGCAACGCGAAATTTTTGCTAACGCAAAAGTGATAAGTAACAAACACGAAATTGTAGGGGTCGACAGGCAAGCAGACACAAGGTCAGCTTGCAACTAAATTCGGCTTTGCCGAGTGAAATTCGCCCAAGGTCGAGTGAAATGTTGCTTACGCAACGCGAAATTTTTGCTAACGCAAAAGTGATAAGTAA
>JAFTZI010000079.1 GCA_017461055.1 Clostridia bacterium
GTGAAACCTAATTTGTAGGGGCGATTCACGAATCGACCGAAAATCAATCACGCTTTTTGCGTGTATGGAATCACACCTTGGTGTGAATGGAATCGTTCTTAGAACGTATGGAATCATTCAAGGAATGTATGGCATCACACCCTTGTGTGTATGGGCAAGTCCCCGACGACCCGAGGCAATCTTCACCCTTAAGGCTACAAAGACAAAAATTATTTAAACCAACAGAGGATTAATAATGAACACAAGCATAATTACAGACGGAATTAAAAATACTCGCTTATATAGACAGCTTTTATGCAGATTTATAGAGCTGAACGACACGGGCAAGCCATTGCCTCTGCTTATAGAGGGAGTAAGTGACGGAGCCTTGTACTCTCTTACCTATTCTCTGATAACCGACATTAAAAAAGTAACGGGCAAGCCTGTTTTACTTTTGCTCGGCGAGGAGAGGCGGGCAAACAAGCTAAATGAATTTTTTACCAAATGCTCACTGAAAAGTGGGCTTTATCCCGTTAGGGACTTTAATTTCTACGACGTTACCGCATCACACGAGTTAGAGCACGAAAGATTAAAGGTTCTTTGCGGCTTGGCGTTTAACTCCTACGACGTTGTTTTGGCAACCCCCGACGCGCTTTTGCAGTACACAATGCCAAAATCCGTTCTTATTTCCAAAACAGTTTCGGTAAATACAGACACTCCCCTCGATATTTCCGCCTTTTCCGAGAAGCTTTTCAGTATGGGCTACACCCCCAGCGAAACGGTTGAAAGCGCGGGACAGTATTCTGTTCGCGGCTACATTGTAGATATTTACCCCACAAAATGTGAATACACAGTGGGCAAGGAAACCAAAACAGACGAGCTGCCAATAAGAATAGAGCTTTTCGGTGACGAAATTGAAAGAATGGCAACCTTTGATATTTCAACTCAGCGCGCCATTGAAAATATAGACAGCTTTTCCATAACACCCTCAAAGGAAATAATTGCAGATACCGAGGCTATGAGCAAAATAAGACAGGAGCTTACCGCCCTTATGTCCTCTTGCCCAAGCGAAAATGCAAGAGCTGAGCTTGAAAAGGAGCTTGGCGCATTAGAAGAGGGTACATCTCATCCCTTCTTTGACAGGTTTATTTCCTTAATTTATCCGCAAAAGGAATGTCTTATTAACTATTTTGAAGAGGGCAGCTCCGTAATTTTCTGCGATACGTCCTCTGTAAAGCAAAGAGCGAGGGAAGCCGAGGCAGGCACAAACGAAATCGTAACAGGGCTTATCGAAAGCGGCATTTTACCGTCTCATTTAGCAGATTTTTACGCCCCTGTGTCGATAATTGACCGTTTTTCAGCGGAGCATCAGGCCATAAATATTGACCCGTTTATAATGTCCCATTTGTCCGAGGAGGGCGGAATTTACAATTTTCAGTCAAAGGGAATTTCCTTCGCAAATCACTCCTTGGGAGTTGTAATTGACGAGCTTAAATATTTTGCCGATAACAAATATCGCTGTGTCCTTGTTTGCCAAACGGAAACCGAGGCAAAAACATCGGTGAAAACCTTGAACGAAATGGAAATTCCTGCCTTTAGCGTTCAGGACAGGGATTTTGGCAGCTTAAAAGAGGGCTGTATAGGTGTGCTTTGCGACAGCTTCCCGGACGGATACGAGCTTCCAAGCAGCAAATTTGCCCTTGTTGTTTTGTCCTCACGCTCGCTTTCCACAAAGAAAAAATCCTTTAAGAACAAGCCCTTTGCCAAAAACGCAGGGGAAAAGATTATGTCCCACGCAGACTTGAATGTGGGGGATTATGTTGTTCACGTAAGCTACGGTGTAGGCAAATACTTAGGCATTGAAAACCTTTGCATAATGGGCGCGCGCCGTGACTATATCGCAATTCAGTACGCAGGAACAGATAAGCTGTTTTTGCCTGTTGACCAGCTTGATATGGTAGCCAAGTACATTGGCGCAAAGAGCAGTGACGGTGAGGTGCGCCTATCTAAAATGGGCGGTGCCGAGTGGAAAAACAAAAAGCAAAAGGCAAAAACCGCCGCGCGCGAAATGGCTAAGGAGTTAATTGATTTGTACGCACGACGTACAAGAATTAACGGCTTTGCCTTTTTACCCGACGATACCATTGAGGGCGAATTTGCTTCGTCCTTTGAGCACGAGGAAACAGACAGTCAGCTCCAAGCCATACAGGAAATCAGTGACGATATGGAAAAGTCCTACCCTATGGACAGAGTTCTGTGCGGTGACGTTGGCTACGGTAAAACAGAGGTTGCCTTCCGCGCCGCCATGAAGGCGGTTGCTAACAACAAGCAGGTTGCTATTTTAGTGCCCACCACCATTCTTGCAATGCAGCACTACCAAACTGCCCTTGCGCGCTTTGCGGGTACAGGGGTAAATATTGAAATGATTTCACGCTTCAGAACCCAAGGTCAGCAAAGCTTGATTATGCGTAAGCTGAAGCGAGGAGATGTTGACATTATTATCGGCACTCATAAGCTGTTAAGCTCCAAGATTGAGTTTAAGGATTTAGGTCTTTTGATTGTAGACGAGGAGCAGCGCTTCGGAGTTGCCCAAAAGGAAAAAATCAAGCAGTTAGTGCCCGACGTTGACGTTTTAACGCTGTCTGCAACGCCTATTCCCCGTACCCTAAGCATGGCAATGGGCGGAATACGCGACCTTTCCGTTCTTGACGAAAGTCCGAGCGGACGTGTGGGCGTTCAATCCTATGTGCTTGAATTTGACAACAATATAATTAATGATGCAATCAAGCGCGAATTACACCGAGGGGGACAGGTGTTTTATCTTCAAAACAATGTTGATGAAACATACAGAATTGCCGCAAGGCTAAGAGAGGATTTCCCCGAGGCTAACATAGCGGTTGCTCACGGTCAAATGGACAGAACCGAAATAGAATCAATCTGGCAAGCCTTGGTAAACGGAAATGTTGATATTTTAGTCAGCACAACCATTATAGAAACAGGTATTGACATACCCAATGCCAACACCTTAATCATTGAAAATGCAGATAAAATGGGTCTTTCCCAGCTACACCAAATACGCGGACGTGTGGGCAGAAGCCACAGACGCGCCTATGCCTTTTTCACATACCGTCGCGGTAAGCAAATAAGCGAAATTGCCCAAAAGAGATTAAGCGCAATCCGTGACTTTGCCGAATTTGGCGCAGGCTTTAAAATCGCTATGCGCGACCTTGAAATAAGAGGAGCAGGCAACCTTTTAGGCGCGCAGCAGCACGGACATTTGGATGCTGTGGGCTATGATTTATACATTCGCTTACTAAACGAGGCAGTCCTTGAGGAAAGAGGAGAAAAGGTAGAGGCAGCCTTTGAAACAAAGATAACAACCTCAAAGGACGCATTTTTGCCAAAAACCTATATTAAGTCAGCAAGCGTGCGTATGGAAATTTACAAAAAGATTGCCCATATTGAAAACGAGGTTGACAAAAAAGACATTGATTCCGAAATTGAGGACCGCTTCGGCAAAATGCCGCCAAGCGCAAAAATGCTCACCGCCATTGCATTAATAAAGGCATACGCAGTAAAGGGCAGAATTAAAAGAGTTGAGCAATTAAAGGACGAATTCCGTCTTTACCCCGAGGACATTAATTTGCCTGTGTTTGTGGAAATTTCCAAATACGACAGAGCCCACGTACAGGTTTGCGGCGTTGGAAAAACACCGTATTTTTCCGTAAAGCTGCCACTGGATGCGGATTTTTCACAATATATTACCAATTTGCTCATCTTTTACATTCAAAAAAGTCAGGAATTAATGTAGACTTAAAAGCATTAATATGATATAATTAAATTGATTAGCCAGTAAAAACAGGAGAAACAAAATGTCAAAAATAATTGTACGTATATTATGCGCTGTTCTTTGCCTTGTCCTGTGCATGCCGATTTTAACCTCGTGCGGCAACGACAATGTATATGAATTAGGGCCATATTCCATAAACGAGGAGGAATACGCATATCTTCTTTGCTCATACAAAAGAACGGTTTTAGAGGACCTCGGCATTGACGAAAGCTACCTTTCCTACCCCATAAGCGAGACTGACTCCACCACCTACGGTGAATATATAGAAAGTATGTATAGAGAGCAATTTGAGCAAAGCGTATATACTCTTTTGTTCAGCTTAGCGCTTTTTGACGAATACGGTCTTGAGCTGAGCAGCGAAAAAAAGGACTCAATCAAGGCTGCCGCCAACTCGGTAGTGTTTTATTACGGTAACGGCTCTGTCAGCACCTTTAACAGCTTGGCAGGGGAATACGGATTTTCCGATGAGAGCCTTCGTTCTATTTACGAAAAGCAAGCCAAGGAAAGCATGGTAATTTCCCACGTGTTCGGGGAAAATTACAGCAATCTGACAGAGGCAAACAAGGACGACTACTACGAGGAAAACTACATTCATTTCCAGGTAATAGTTGTAAACACTCTTTACCGTAAGGATAAGGACGGAGATTTTGCCAACATAAGCCCCGAGGAAATGGCTACAATGAAGGCGCTCGAGGAAGAAATGATAAATCTTCTTGTAAGAGATGATTTAACCGTTAATTATAAAATTTTGCCTGCTCTGTTAGGCAAGGACGACATGTCAACGGTTACCTACGAGGAGCTTTGGGCAAATCCGAAAATCAACGATGACAGCCTTTACCCAAACGGTTACTATATGGTAAAGCCTAACTTTATTCAGTCCCAGGTGCCAACAACCTTAACACAGGCAGCGCTCACACCCGAGGGAGACATAAGCTCAATTGCGGCAAAAAGATTTTTTGACGGAAACGGAACAATTACAACAGAAAACGGCGAGGAAACCATAAACGCAGGCGACTATTTTGAATACGGAACAGCCTTCATTAAGCGTCTGCCCTTAGACGAGGGCGCTTGGAAAAATGAAGAAAACAAGGATTTCTTCACCGATGCCTTCATAAGCGGCGCCGCTCAGCTTAACCTTTTCAACATTCTCAAAGAATTTGAGCAAACCTCTCCATACACGCTGTTGGTAGAAAACTCCATTAAGGACGAGTACTCCATAGCAACAATCCCCGCAAACTACTTAGACTACGACTACCTGCACGGAACAGAAGAGCAAGCTGACTAACGTCAGCTTGCAATGATATCGAGCCTGTGGCTCGGTGATATTTGCTGACGCAAGTGATATTGTGCAAAAGCACAGTGATATTTTTGCTAAAGCAAAAGAGATAAGTAACAAATGCAAAAAATTATGATGACAATAGAGAAAACGTAAAACTAATTTGTCATTCTGAACGAAGAGATTACGCAGTATGCCTTGTGCAAGAATCTTCTTTGATTTGAACAATTATTGATTGGTGCAATCCTATCAAAGATCCGTTCGCTACGCTCAGGATGACAGGTAATTGTAGGGGCGATTCACGAATCGACCGAAAATCAATCACGAATTTATTCGTGCATATCATCACGCAATCTTGTGTGTATATCATCAATGCGTTAAGCATTGTATATTCCTGTAGGGGTCGACAGACAAGCAGACACAAGGTTGCCTTGCAATGATATCGAGCCTGTGGCTCGGTGATATCTGCTAACGCAAGTGATATTGTGCAAAAGCACAGTGATATTTTTGCTAAGCCAACAATACTCAATTTACATCCCCACAAAGATAGTTGAGTATTTTGCTAATAAGCTTTTTAAAAATACGAGTTTTTAGGATAGCATATTTTGAATATCATTTTAAAAACATTTTTATAACTCAAAAAGGTGGAAGCTTATAGCTTTCGCCTTTCTACTATGTCGGATAATGAACAAATTTTAATAAAACGTAAAATCTTTCAGTACAATTGAACAAAACCGTTGACGAATAGAAAATCTTGCAGTATAATATAGTTGAGGTGATGAGAATGATACAAAGAGAACACTATATTGAGCAAGTCCGCCCATTTTATGA
>JAFTZI010000080.1 GCA_017461055.1 Clostridia bacterium
CACTCTCTGTTTAAACATGCCTATTTTTCTGTAATTCAACCACACTTTTCAACAAAAGCGTGGTTTTTTCTTTCTGAAGGTAAAAAAAGAGCTGACACTCTTTCGCTAATTGTTTCTAATTAGCTTTTGTGTCAGCCCCTTTTGTTGTATTAAGCTTTAATTACTCAGCAGGAGTTACTAAGTCGTTAAAGGAAACGAAGCAATATTTTTCGTTTTCATTAGGTGTGCCATCCTGCATATATGAATATTCGGTAGCCTCACCGTCACTTATTTTTACGTATGCACCAAGTGCAAGCTTGGAATTCTTTTGTGTATCTGTTGTAAGGCCCATAAGCTTAATTTCAAATACTGTAAATTCAATGTTTTGTATTTCAGCGCAAATAGCTCCGCCTACAGCTTCTCCGTTTTCGCCGAAAATGTCATTTGTACCAAGCTTAGCCTGTGACACTGCAAATACACCGTACTTAAGTGTCTTACCTGTTGCTTCCATATACTGTGCTATTGCTTCCTTATCGGTTGTGTAGCCTACTGTAATGCCACCGTTTCCGTTTTCAGGAACTGAATAGCCAAGGCAAGCAAAGAGTGCAGGAGCAGAAGCTTCTTCCTCTGTTGATGCTGTTGCGTCACAGTATTGACACTTATATTCCTTTGTACCGAGATTCATAAATCCGTTTACATATACTATGTTGTGTACAATACCGCTATCTACATGCTCCTCGAGCAACGGAAGCTCTATTGTTTCAGCACCGCAAGGTCCGTGTATAACAAATTCAAGATCAGGGTTAAGAGTTGAATATGTTGTATATGCGCTTTGACGGTAATCGTTTCCGCAAGGACAGTTTGTTACATAGCCTGCCTTACCGTTTTCAACGCAGGTTGACTCTTCAATTGTTTCAAGAGTATATGCGTGCGGTAAGCCATAGTAAATTGTATATACGCAGTTAGAAATTGTTGTAACGTTAGCTAAAGTGTAAAGGTTTACACCCAACACCTTTCTGTTAGCGAATGCGTTTTGGTTTATGCTTAATGTATCGCTGTGGCTATAAACGTTAAGCGCGCCCTTGTTAACTCCCTTGCCCTCTCTATGGCTTGCGTTTGAGTTAGCATCACCGTTACAGCAGAATACATATTGGTCAATGTATGTAATGTCCATAAGAACTACTGTTTCAAGAGAATAGCAGCAGTCAAACGGCTTTCTTACAAGTTTCCTGTCAGCTATACAGCCGCTGCCGAAATATACAAAGTATAGCTCAGGGCAGCCGTAGAATGCAGCGTCGCCTGCAAAGTTAAGTGAGCATCCGTCAGGGAAAATTATCTTTTGTACCTTTGTGTTACGGAACGCATTTGCCTCAAATCTGTATGAGCTGCCTGCTGAGAAGGTTAGATTCTTTAAGTTTGTCGCGCCGTCAAAGCAGCTTGAGATAAATTTAACATCAGCACCCGGAACATCGGATGAAACTGTTTCAATTGCAGTGCTCTTTGAAATTGAACGGAACTCAACTGTAGCAGCGCCGATATTGATTGTTTTAAGCGCTTTCATTGGAGTAAGCACGGAAACAACAATGTCAACACCGTCAAGAATGTTAATTTGCTCTACTGTTTCGTTATCAAAGCCGGAAAATTCTACAATTCCCACAGGAATATCAAATGCTACAATTTGTGATGCTGTAAATTCTTCAGTATCCTTTAAGCCTACGATACAGCATATTGCATTTACACCGAAGCCGCTGAATTGCATATCAAGCACGTCGCCTGCCAATACAGTGTACTCTACATCACCCTCTTCGGTTCTGACTACTACATTAATTCTTACATTTGTCGGTGCATAAACAGTGATTACACGCTTAACCTTTAAGCACTCAGAGCAGCTATAAATATCAACACCTGTTTCGTCAAAGGTAGCTTCAACTGATGAATACTCATCATAAATCCAATTGTGAACACAGTCAGACAATACAACATCATAGGTTACTGTACCATCGTCATTAATGGTTTCCTTAAACATAAGAGTATCGGGCATAAATGATGCAAAGCGCTCAGCATCAGTACTTGAAATTGTAAATGAGCCGCTTGTGATTTGGGAAATGTTGAATTTGTTAGTCATTAAAAAGTCACTGAACAAAATCGCATCGGCGTTTGTGCAGGTAAGCTTTCCGCTAACTGTCAAATTCATATATGATGATGTACCTGTTTGAGATGTACAATCAAAGAAGGTAGTACCATTCAAGGTTACATCTGCGCTTTCGTGCAAAATTACGGTTGAGTTAACAAGAACGCCTGCTCTTATAAAGTTCTTCGCTGTAACCTTACCGTAAACCTCAATGTTAGGCATATTGCTAAGGTTAGGAGAGTGATGAACACGAATAAAGTTATACGGTGTTTCAAATTCTACATCCTTACCAATCCAGCCAAGCTGTGGGTTGCTTGTGTCACCGTATCCGTGACGCTCATATACAATACCGCCTGTTTGACCGTCATTTGTATTAAGCTTGGACGGTGCGTGAATTAATTTACCCTTACCAAGTACGGCACAAGCGCCGCGGTAGTTGTAAATAGCGCACTTTTCTGCGGTAATTGTAAGAGTGTGACCGTTTAAGTCATAAACGCTTGTACCCCAGCTGGAGTCAAGGTTGTTGCTTGTTACGATATCAGCGCCAAGTCTTACATAATTGTTTTTCTCGACAGCAGCCAAATCCTCGGCAGTTTTAACCTCAATACCGTAAGCCTCGTAAAGGTTTGTGCTTTCAGTAAATGTTACGGTTGCACCCGGCGCATACAATGTACCGTCCTTAGTAAACCAACCGTAAAATACCTTATCTACCTTTGTACCGTCAGCAAGAGTTACCTGACCGTTATTGGACAGCTTCGTATCTCTTAAGGTATAAGTGCCGTCCTCGTTTGGTGTAGCCGTCGTTCTTGTTTTGCCATCGTATCCAGCGTATTTAACAACGATTTCCTCTTCAGCTGATACACTGAAGGCAAAAAGCACTGCCAACACAGTTGCAAGCACAAGCATAAGAGCTACTAATGCGATTTTCTTTTTCATTGCTTTCTCCTTTGTAATGTAAAAATATTTTGTCGAAATTGGATATTTTAGTCAAAAAGTCGATAAAAGAAAATAATTGCCTATTCTATCCAAATAAAATTATATCACGAAAGAATACAAATTTCAAGTGATATTTATAATATATTTTATACAAATTACACAAATTACGTGAAATAAAAAGAATCCGACATTAATAAACACCGGATTCCAAAAAACGTCTAAATATATTTTAGTATCAGCTCAACTATCAGCACAGTAGCACTTGCAAAGACCGCAACGGTTAAAAGTCCTCGGTTGAAATAGGAAAGGACTAAGGCAACCGCCAAGCCGATTATTGCGGATATAATGTAGGATGTGGAGTAAAATATAGCAGGGATTGTCATAACGGACAAAACCGCATAGGGTACATAATAAAGAAAGGAACGGACAAAATTATTTTTGATTTTTCCTCTTACAAGGACCATAGGAACCATTCTTACAAGATAGGTAACTCCCGCCATTACAAGAAGATATTTAAAAAATGTAATTGCATCAACCATTTTGTATATCCTCCTTTGCTTCCTCATTTGGAATTGGCGCAACAAGCGCAAAGACAGCGCCGGCTATTACTGTGCAAATGATAATAATAAAGCCATTTGATATATGCTCCTTTAAAACAGGCACATAGTTGAAAATACAGCTAAGCACTATGGCAAACAGGGAGCAAAAAAGAACAGGTCTTTCCTTTTTGGCGCAAGGTACAACAATAGCTACAAACATAGCATAAATGGCAATTCCCAGAGCCGATATTACAATTTCGGGCAAGATATTACCTGCCATAGCTCCCAAAAGCGTGCCTAAGCTCCAGCCGATAAAGGGAGTTAGGGTTATGCCATACATATATTTTCTGCCAACGTCGGTTTTATTTGATGACGAAACAGCAAAGACCTCGTCGGTGTTAACAAAGGAAACAAGCAGCTTATCAACAAAGCGCACGCTCTTTCCGAATTTTTGCGACAACGATATGGACATTAAGGAATAACGCAAATTTATTATAAGCTGTGTGGCAGCAAGCTCAATAAGAGTTCCGCCGCTAACAATTATGGGAACGCCCGCAAGCTGACCCGCGGAGGTTACATTAGCCATTGAAATAAGAACAGCCTGCCATATATCAAGACCTGCATTAACAGCGGAGATTCCAAATGCAAAGGCAACGGACAAATAACCTAAGCATATAGGTAAGCCATCCTTAATACCCTTTGAAAAGCTATTCAGCTCATTCATTCCGCTATCATCTCCTTTTTGATTATCATCAAGCATTGGGAATTATACTATTTTTAAATGTAATTGTCAAGTATTGCTTGAATTATTTTGGAAAATATTATATACTTAAGCTACAAAGATATTTCGAGGTGGCTTATGAAAAAAATAATAATTGTAGGAAGCTTGAATACAGATCTGGTTATCAATGCACCATATGCCCCTGTGGGCGGCGAAACCTTAATGGGCAGCGGCTTTATGATAAACTCAGGCGGAAAGGGCGCAAATCAAGCCTGTGCCTGCGCTAAGCTCGGCGGCGAAGCATATATGTGCGGCTGTGTGGGAAATGACTCCTTTGGAAGTGAGCTTATAGAAAATCTAAACGGTGTGGGTGTAAACACGGATTTTATAAGAAGGGTTGACAATACCCCCTCAGGCGTGGCTGTAATTGTGGTTACAAACGGTGAAAACCGCATTATTATTGATAGTGGCGCAAACGGTTATTTAAGCTGTGAGGACATTGACAAGGTCCTTGAAATAGCGACACAGGGTGACATATATTTAACTCAGCTTGAAAACCCGATTGACGTAATTGGCTATGGCTTAAAAAAGGCTAAGGAAAAGGGACTTTTTACAGTTTTAAACCCTGCTCCTGCCAATGCTGACATATTAAAGTACGCGCAATACGTAGATATAATAACTCCCAACGAAACGGAAAGCGAAATCCTCGGCGGAAAGGAAGCACTTTTCGGTCAAGGAATCAAAACCGTTATTACAACATTAGGCTCCCGCGGCTTTGAAATAGCGACACAGGGTGAGGCAAAAGTCTATTCCTGCATTAAAATTACCCCCATTGACACAACAGCCGCAGGGGACACTGCATGCGGTGGACTTTGCGCTATGCTATCTCAAGGAGCAGAGCTTACCGAGGCTATGAAATTCGGCTCTCTTGCCGCATCAATCGCCTGTACAAGAGCAGGCGCGCAAAAGTCAATTCCAACAAAAGAAGAGGTTGACAGCTATCGGTGATTTTATCTTAATAAAAATTTAAGGAGCAGACGCATCTGCTCCTTAATTTTTATTGTTTCTTGCTCTTTCTGTCATCTAAGGATTGTCCGTGCCAGTTAAGTATTGCTACAACACCGACAATTACAAGGGTTACAACGAAAATACCAACCATTCCCTTGCCCATTAAGCCAAGAGAATTTAAAAATGCCTTTCCGTCTATTCTGATTTTCATAGGCGGCATTTCATCGTTAGCATCATTATTAACGTTGTTTTCATATTCTTCATTTGAATTTTGTGTGTTTTCAGCCTGTGCGAATACTGTTAATGAAAGAATGGCTGTAAGCACTAATATCAAGGAAAGTACAACTAAAAGCTTTTTCATTATCAATACCTCCTTATGAGAAGAACGATAGGATTAGACCGCCTGCAATAACAGATGCAATCTGACCTGATACGTTAACGCCTATTGAGTGCATAAGCAAGAAGTTGGAATTGTCCTCCTCAAGACCGAGCTTATGTACAACACGTGCGGACATGGGGAACGCAGAAATACCTGCGGCGCCAATCATTGGGTTTATCTTCTTGTCCTTTGGTAAGAACAAGTTCATTAGCTTAGCTATCATAATACCGCCGAAGGTGTCAACTATGAAGGCTATCAAGCCAAGACCCATAATGAGAAGTGTTTCAAATCTTAAGAACTCGTTAGCAGTCATTCTTGATGCGATTGTAATGCCCAAGAAGATTGTAATGAGGTTAGCCAAAACCTTTTGCGCTGTTTCAGAAAGCGAATTAAGAACACCGCACTCACGAATAAGGTTACCAAACATCAAGAAGCCGATAAGGGCAACTGCGTCGGGAGCAACAAGACCAACAATAACAGTTACGATAATTGGGAAGAGTATCTTTGTAAGCTTAGATACCTTCTTGCCTGTATACTGCATTTTAATGCGGCGCTCCTTTTTGGTTGTGCAGAGCTTGATAATAGGTGGCTGAACAAGTGGCACAAGCGCCATATACGAATACGCCGCCACCATAATTGCCGCTGTATAGTTAGAGCCAAGAGTATTAGCAACGAAGATTGATGTAGGACCGTCTGCCGCACCGATAATAGCAATTGAAGCTGCGTCCTTAAGCTCAAAGCCGAACAAGGAAGCCATGCTGAGCGTAAAGAAAATACCGAACTGAGCAGCGGCACCGAAAATCATAAGCTTAGGATTGGTGAGCAATGGCTCAAAGTCAATCATAGCACCGATACCGATAAACAAAATTAATGGGAATAGCTCGTGTGAATCAATACCGATTTCAAACAAGTGGTCAATAACCTCTTTCGCGCCTGATTCCGGAAGGTTTACAAGAATAGCGCCAAAGCCCATTGGCAAAAGTAGTGTTGGCTCCATTTCCTTTTTGATAGCCAAGAAAATCAAAACACCGCCGATTATCCACATAACCAGCATTTTCCAGCCACCGTCTTGGAAAAGAAGCATTACGTTTTCAAATAAATTCATAAATTTTCCTCTCAAGATTATTTTTTCGGACAAATCCTACAGTTTTATATTGTAGCATAAAATTACACTCATTTGTTAAAATTTTGCAATTTTCTTCAAAATTTTTAAAATTTATTTTATTTCGTAAGTGTATGCTCCACAGTTTTCTTAACCAGGTCGGTAATTTTTGTAATTCCAACGCCTATAAGTGTGGTTTCAAGCTTTCCGTGTACAGGGGCTTGCCACTCCTCACCAATGGAATCAATGCCGTTTTTCATACCCATAACTGAGCCAACGGTTGCACCGTTGCAGTCTGTGTCAAAGCCCATTTCCACAGCTAAGCATATGGACTTTCCGAAATCGTTTTCACCGTAAAGCAGGGCATATGCAACTATCATTGCGTTGGAAATTGTGTGGCACCAATGGTGGAAATGTCTTTCATCCCATTTTGAACGAATTAAATCTGCGCACTCGCTCTGGCTTTTGCCCTCTCTGTACGCATTAACAACATTCATAACGTCCTCATACAAGCGCGAGGTTGACGGAATTTGTCCAAGACCTGCCAAAACAATCTCCTCTGCTGTTTCGCACACAGGAGCTGCGGCTATCATAGCAGAAGCAAGCATTTCACCGTAAATACCGTTCTTTACGTGAGAAATTGACGCATCTCTCCACGCCATTTCCGCTGCCATCTCGGGCTTACCCGGATTTATGTAACCGAAATAGTCGCCTCTTATCTGCGCGCCAATCCATTCTCTGTACGGGTTTTTGTACTCGGCAGAGTAGGGCGGCTCATAGCCGTAAAGGAAGTTTCTGAAGGCTACTCTTTCAGCTGTGCAATAGGACTCCTTAGGTTGAAGAGCAAGCCACTCTCTTTTAACGTCGGTTGGCTTAAAGTCACGTCCGTATTTTTCAATAAGAATTTGACCCATAACCGTGTAGTTTGTATCATCGTCAAAGGGCATATATTCAATAGTATCTGCCCAGCATTTACCACGCAGATTATATCTTGTAGCATTGCATCTTTCCTCGGTTAAGTCTGTTGACATTATGTATCTGTGCATTGGGAAGTTGCCTGACTCCTTTAATAGCGGATATAGCTCCTCTGTCCAAATGCATTCAATGGGCTTACCTAAAAGACAGCCTGCAATACGTCCCATCCAAGCACCGTGTATTTTCTTTTCTAACTCTCTTTTGCCGATTTTTCTTTTTGGAAGCTTGTACTTCTCTCTTAGTGATTTAATAGCATCTAATTCGGATGGCTCGTTATATTTGTAGCCTTCCTTGGTCTTGGCATTTCTTACAATGTTGAAAATAACATCGGCAATAGCCTCCTTATTTTCGTCATTTGGCATTTTTGCAGTAGCCTCAAAAAGCTCCTTGTAGCTCTCAATATCAAGACCCTCGTCTATGCTTTGGATGTACTCCACCATAATTTCCTTAGCATAGCTTTCCCAGCCGGGTCTTTTTTCATAGTCAATTTTTAATTCCTGTGCCATAGCAGCGCCTCCAAAATTTTACTATTCTAATTATACTTTACACATAAAAAATTGTCAATAGAAAAAGCCGACATAATCGGCTTTTATGTTTGATTATAATCAGGCATACTATTGGGGCTTGTTTACAATTACCTCTTTGCCGGGGTCATTTATGTTAAGGCTGACGGTAACACGCGCCTCCTTTGGCAAATCCTCGGATTTCTTTTCCGCAGTAAAGCTGACATTTACCTGCGAAACATAGTCACCGCTAACTATTATTTCAAGCTGACAGTCACTGTACTCGATTGAGGCATCCTCGGACACCATATCAAGCTGTTTTTCCATTCCTGTTAAAAATGTGTCAAGAACAGCTCGAAACGGTACAGGCTCAAGACCAACGCTTAATTTTAGCTTTCCGTTAATATTATCCACACGTGCCAGGTCAAAAAGCTGCCTTGGATGTGTTGTCAAAAGTCCTCTTATGCTATTATCAAGGCTTACATTTTGACTGTTGTATTCCGTTAATGCAATTTCGTCCCCATTATCAAGATATACGCTTTGACCGTCTGCATAAATAACGCTTTTTTCGTCACTTCCGTATTCATTGGAGCTTACAAGAATTTCTTCTCCGTTAATTAAAATCTTTTCCTGTACCCTTGACTCCTCTTTATAGGTTCCGTCCTTAATTTTAATGCTCCAATACAAATCGCAATCTAAGAACTCAAGGCTGTTTGTATTTTCAAGAGCTCCGTTAATTTTTTGCCTTTCGGTGCAGGAAAACAGAAAAGCCGACACAAAAGCCGTTATGCACAATAAAGCTATAAGCTTAAATACAGTTTTTTTCATTTCTTATTAACCTCGATTACACCCTTGTAGTTATCACTGTCTTTTATGATTTTATCCACACAGGGCACGGTAATTTTGCCCTTTAACACATTTTTAATGCTTATTACGGGAGTTGTGATTTCTGCCACAACCTCACTTCTTTCAAAAGCCAGGTCGCACAGGTGCATTTCACAGTTAACAAGCCTTAAGCCCCTACAATAGCAAAGAGGCTGTGTGCCTGTAATAATACAATTTTCAAATGTAACGTTTTCACAGTACCAGCCAAGATATTCTCCGTTGACAATGCAATTTTTCACAAGGACATTTTTTGCGTGCCACAAGGCATCCTTTGTGTTCAATTCGCTATTTTCAATTACAGCATCCTCTACGTACTGAAATGAATATTTGCCTTCCATTTTAATATTGTCAAAATGCAGACTTTTGGAATTCATCATAAAATACTCGCTATTCACAAGGGAATTGCTTATTGTAACGTTTTTATTGTTCCAACCGAATTCGCTTGATACAATGCTGCATTTTTCAATGCTCACATTTTCGCACTCTCTTAACGCCTTTACACCATGAAGCTTGGTGTTGTCAATTTCAATATTTTTTGAATACCAAAGAGCTGCTCTGCATTTTTCGGTCATTTCACAGCTATAAATTTTAACACCTGTATCGTGCCAAAACGGGTAGCGCAAGTCAAAAAAGCATTCAAGCGCACTTACATTTTTACTTTCCTTTAGCGCACTTTCTCCGTCAGCCTCGCCGCAAAAGGAGCAGCCCTCCAAGGCTATACCGTCGCTTTCATATAGCGCTCTTTCCTCATCATATCTTTTATTTTTAATTACCCTCATATTATCCCCTTTGATCATAGCCACTGCCACCCCCAGTTGAACTCGATTTGGAGTGACAAATAAATCTTATACTGCACTATAAATCTTGCTGATTTTTGTGACTATCTATTGCATTTTATCACAGTAATGAAAAAATGTCAATAAAAAAGCACCGTATATACGGTGCTTTAAGTGTCAACTAGGATCGAATAAATCCTCGATATTAACTATGCCGGTGATAGTCTTGGTTGCTTCATCTTTAATTGTAGACACTAATATAATATCTTCAAGTTGATTGTTATTTTCATATTCAGGTCTGATATACTTAGTCTTCAACTTAGAAATCCTCCTACAAACATAGTTTTCCCACAGAACATTAATTCTTACACTACAATTATATCACAACACTTTGGATTTGTCAATTAAAATTCGAATTTTTTTCGATAATTTAAGATTTTGTAACAATGCACAAAAGCCCAAATATTTCTCCGCGTTTTTTTGGACAATTTCTAAAGCAAAGAACATAATATCACATAATGTCGTTTTTGTCAATACCTTTTTTGAATTTTTACGGTTTATTCCTCTGCCTTAAAGCCTACTATATTTATATAAAGCTCCTTCGAGCTTTCGTGCAATTCAGCGTCCATTGAAACAAGCTTTGGCATTAAGCAAAGCACTGTATCATCGGGCAAATTTTTAAGTGCCTTGCCCTTATCGGTTGCGCTCATGTGACGGTAAAAGTCGGTTTTTTTAAAGTAAACACCGTTTTCACCAGCCATTACATTTTCGTCTAATTCGTACCCTAAAAGCTCGCTTACATTCAGCATTTTTGATGCGTATTCCTCATAAATTTTTTCATCCATAAGGTATATGGCAACAACGCCTGACATCATTTGCGACCTTATGGAATCAAGCGCCTTACTGTTTTCGTGAGTTTGCAAAACTCCGCCGTAAAGCTCCTTAAGCTCCTGTACACTTTGCTTTTGCTGTTCCTCGTTCTGATAGGTTATTGCGGCAAAGTTGAAAAGCTTTTCTCCGTCACCGTTATAGTCCCTTGACATTTGAGTAAATGCGTATTCAATGGCATTCTTGGTTTCAAAATCCACATATAGCGGTCCTGTGTACGAAACATACATATCATATTCCGGCTGTGTTGCCACACTTACGCAAAATATAATAAGAGTTATAAGCAAAATACTGCCGATTATAATAGCCCACTTATGCTGATACCATAAATTTTGCAAAAAATTTCCTTCCTTTATGGAAACGCTATCATCGTGTATTTTGTCGTCGTTTTCAACGCCTAAAAGCCTTATTCTTCTCGCTGCGTTAGACTCATTTTCTGCGTTTTGTGTAACATTTTCTTTTGTTACGCCCTCGTCCTTTTCTTCCATTTGACAGCTCCTTATTTTTTGTATATTATCATTTTATCATTATTAGGTGAGTATGTCAACAATCATATTGAAAACATTATGTGAAAAATAATGGCACGAGCCATCACAATGACAGCCCGTGCATTTTAGCTTACGTTATTATATCTTATGAATAAGCAAGCCGCTTCTCAGCTTTGGCTCAAACCAGGTGGACTTAGGCGGCATTACATCGCCATTGTCAGCCACAGCCATTAAATCCTCAAGCGAGGTCGGGTACATAGAAATTGCCATTACCATATCCTGCCCGCATCTTTCTTCAAGATAGGAAAGACCGCGAATACCGCCTGCAAAGTCTATTCTCTTGTCGCTTCTCGGGTCGCTAATTCCTAAAATACCGCTTAAAAAATGCTTTTGCAATATTGCGCAGTCAAGACGGTCAACCGCCCTTTCGGACTCGCATATGCTTTGGTGGAATTTAACCTTATACCACTTGCCGCCAAGATATATTCCAACCGTGTGCTTTTCTTGTGGCTTATAGGGCTCGTTGCCCTTAAATTCGCACACGTCCCCCACCTTTTCTTGAATCAAGGACAAAAGCTCACTCTCTGTATATCCGTTCAAGTCCCTCAAAAGTCTATTGTAATCGAGTATGGCAAGGGATGATGACGGGAATATAACCGAAAGGAAATAATTGTATTCCTCATTTCCCGTATGATTTTTGTTTTCTTTTCTTCTCTTCAAGCCTACCTTTACAGCAGAGGCGCATCTGTGGTGTCCGTCTGCAATATACAATGCATCAAGCCTTTTAAACTCGTTTTCTACTTGAAGGTCGGTTTTTTCGTCCTCGGTTGCCCATACGGTGTGGCGAACTCCGTCCTCAGCCACAAAATCGTAAATAGGCTCACCCTGTGTCGCTTTTACAATGATTTCATCAAGGCAAGAGCTATATTTGTAGGTCAAAAATATTGGCCCTGTGTGAGCTGAGCAGGTATCCACGTGCTTAATTCTGTCGATTTCCTTGTCCTCTCTTGTAAACTCGTGCTTTTTAATTCTGCCCTCTATGTAATCATCAATCAAGGCGCAGCCTACAATACCTGTCTGCGCGTGACCGTTCATAATTTGACGGTAAAAATAGTATCTTCTTTTACCGTCGTTTATATAAATTCCGTTTTTCTCAAGCTGTGAAAGATTTTCTCTTGCCCTTATGTAAACACACTCATCATATATATTTGTTTCTATGGGCAAATCTATTTCGGCTCTGTCAACGTGTAAAAAGGAATACGGATTGTCCTTTACCATCTCCCTTGCCTCCCTGCTTGACATAACGTCATAGGGCAAGGCGGCGCAAAGCTGTGCCTTTTTTTTGGTTGGTCTTAGAGCCTCAAAGGGCTTAACTGTTATCATACAATACCTCTTTTAGATTTCTTTTACAAGCTTAGTATATCACTTTTTTTGACTATTTGCAATAGAAATAATATTGACTATGGCTTATGTTTGTGGTAATATTTAGTTAACAACTAAAAGGAGATTTGTTTATGAGAATTTTATTTCAAGGTGATTCAATTACCGATGCAGGCAGAAGCTGGAATGACGGAACAAACTTAGGCTTTGGCTATCCACGTCTTGTTGAGGCGTCCTTAGGCTATGACGAGCCGGGTAAGTATGAATTTATTAACAAAGGCATTAGCGGAAATAGAATCGTTGACCTTTACGCAAGAATCAAGTGCGATATTATCAATTTAAAGCCTGATGTTATGAGCATTTTAATCGGTGTTAATGACGTTTGGCACGAAACAGGCGACAACCCAAACGGTGTTGACAACGATAAATTCTTTAAAATTTATTCGATGCTCATTGAAGAGATTAAAGAAGCTCTTCCAAACATCAAAATTATGATTTTGGAGCCATTTGTTTTAAAGGGCTGCTCAACCGAAACCAATTGGGATTATTTCTCTACCGAGGTACCCAAGCGCGCCCAAATGGCAAGAAAAATTGCTGAAAAGTACAACCTTCCATTCATTGAGCTCCAAGATGGCTTTGACAAATTAGCTAAGTCAGCTCCAAACGAATATTGGTTAGGCGACGGTGTTCATCCGACTGCCAAGGGACACGAGTTTATCAAGCGTCAGTGGTTAAAGGCCTTTGAAGCTATAAAATAAGCATAAAAATGGTTGTCACATATCGACAACCATTTTGTTTTATATAGCATTAGGAGCAAGAAGCGTAAAAGGAAACACGGAAATGTTTCGTAAAATCCAATAGGCTATAATTATGACGGGTATGCTTACTGCTATAAATTTACTTCTTATCTCGGGAAAGGGCAGGACGTCCTTGCCGAACACGAATTTTATATACACCTTTAACAAATAGTATGCTATAACAGGCAAGCATATAAACAAAAGCGGCTGATAGCGAAATGCCTGATAAAATTCAAATCGCATTAATGCAAGAAAGCATCTGCCCGCTCCACAGCCCGGGCAGTAAAGTCCTGTCAAGTGATAAAATATA
>JAFTZI010000081.1 GCA_017461055.1 Clostridia bacterium
CCGAATAAAGCAGTTACTTTAAATTTAGGTTCTGCTTCAATGACTTAGGCAGAAAAAGTAAATAAAGCTGATATATCTCCCTTGCCGAAAGGCAAGGGAGATATTTTCAATTTTATGTTAAATATATTGCACTAAAAATTAGCAAAACAATTTAGAAAAAAGTCAATATTTACATTGCTTTTTTAGAAATATATGGTACAATATAAATAATGGTATTGTGTAGCTATAAAGCTTTTAGCCAAAAAGTACCCGTTCAAACTCGCCTAAAAAGTGATATGACGGTACTTTTCGGCACATAATGCCTTGAAATATTTTATATACTACGCCATTCTGTACCCAAAATTCCTCGCCATATCGCTTTTGAGGTGCTTTGTAGGTTCAAATGGGTACTTTTTGGCTAACGAAAAGGAGATAATAATGAAGAAATTTTACATAGGAGCCGCATATTATCCGGAATTATGGGATAAAAGCGAGGTTGACAAGGACATTGCCAAAATGAAGGAATACGGTATGAACTGTATGCGTATAGGTGAGTTTGCCTGGAGCGCAATGGAGCCAAAGGAGGGCGAGGTTAACCTTGACTTTTTCAAATACGTAGTTGACAAGCTATACGAAAATGGCATATATACAGTATTGTGTACTCCATCCTGTACTCCGCCAAGATGGCTTTTCAACAAATACCCCGATGCTATGCGTGTAAGATCTGAAAGGCACGTGGTTTCAACAATGGACGTACACTCACGTGTTCACGTATGTAAATCTAACCCCGGCGCAAGATATGAAAACGCAAGAATAGCAAGAGAAATGGCAAAGGCGTTCGCTAATCACCCGGGCGTTATTGGTTGGCAGATAGACAATGAAATTTGGGCATACGATTACGGATGCTATTGCGATAGATGTAAGGCAGGCTTTAAGGAATACCTGAAGGACAAATTCGGTACAATAGAAAATCTTAATAAGAGCTGGGGCATGTACCGTTGGTCACTTGAATATAACAGCTTTGACGAGGTTTTGCCGCCAAGCTGGAAATCTTGGGAAAACCCCTCGCGTATGGTGGAATGGCTACGCTTCCAAAACAGCCTGATTTACTCATATGTAAATGAGCAGGCTGATGCCATAAGAGAATATTCAAGCGCTCCTATCGGTACAGATATGATGACTGACGACTTCCTTGATTATAATAAAATGAATAAAACTCTTGACGTCGTACAGCATAACCACTACAATACAACACAAAACCTGTATAGAATTATTTTCAATTATGACTTTTACCGTACATTAAAGGAAAGACCCTTCTGGGTAACGGAAACTTTGCTTGGCTGGAATGGCTCAATTGCTGCTTGCAACGGTTATAGAAGCGTTGACTATTGCTACATAAATTCACTTTTACCCATAGCTCACGGAGCAGAGATGAACCTATATTGGCTCTTCCGTAGCCATCCAAACGGACACGAGCTTGGTCACGGAGCATTCTTAAATTCCAGCGGCAGACCCAACAACGTGGCAAAAAGCGTGAAAATGATAACCGATACTCTTACAAAGAGCGAGGACTTCTTGTTAAATTCCAAGGTAAAGTCTAAAATTGCTCTCACATATTCGGGCGAGGCGTTTAATATGTTCTTGCACGCGCCACTTGTGGAGAATTTCGACCACGATGTCGATATCAAATTTGTCGAACACTTCCATAAGGTGTTCAGACACCATAACCTTGACGTAATAGAAACAGACAGATGCTTGGATGAATATGAGGTAATTATGTCTCCATTCTTAGCGTGCGCAGAGTACGACAATTTTAAGGAAAGGATTGTTGAGTGGATAGAAAACGGCGGCACTTGGATTGTAGGTCCGCTTAGCGACATAATGAATGATAATACAACAAAATACAAGGATAAGCCATACTCCTTCCTTGAGGAGCTCTGCGGAGTTTATACCAAATATCAGCTTCCAATGGAGGATGAATCCTTTACAGCAAGCTGGACAGATGGCGAAAAAATAGAAAAGCTGTCAATGGGCTGTGACGCATATGAGCTTGTAGATGCTGAAAGCCTTGCAACCTACAATGTAGACGACCTTGATAATTTAACAGCAATTGCAAGACGTAAAATAGGCAAGGGTCAGGTAATTATTCTCGGCACTGTACCGGACCACAAGGCGCTACGCAAGCTTGTTAATAAAGCGCCTATTTTAGAAGCATCATCAAATATTGATTTAGTTGAAAGAACAGGCGATGAAACCGGTATAATCGCCATGGAAATCGAAGGCAAGGATGGTTACATCCTGCTCGATAAAGAATACTACGATATTCTTAACGATAAAGCAGTAAGCGGCAGAATTGAAATGAAGCCATACTCTGCATACATTCTTAAAGAAACAAAATAACAAGGCATAAAAGGAGACCGTTATGAGTAAATATGCTTGCTATGGTAGTGATTTTATTTCATATACCATTGATAATGAGAAGGGAAAAATCGCCTTTTTTGGCATTGAGTCAAGCGGACGTGACAGAGATAAGCACGCAAGCTATAACTTAATGCTCCCCGCATATGGCGGAATGTTTGGAGCCTTCAAAAAATCAAAGCCCGTAAGCTCCAAAATCACAGATAACAACGCATTTTTCAAAAATGAGAACGGAAGCTCGGTTAACTATAAAATGGTAGATGAGCATACCTTGAATATTGAATTAGATAAAGTAGATATCAAGGACATATTCAGCACAAGATTTTCAATAAAGACAGCGCCACCGACAATATGGACTAAAAAACAGCCCAAGAGCCTTAAAAGCAAAAACGCTTTAACTATTTATAAGAGTCGATATGACTTACCGCTATATATACATTTCCCCGACTTCGGAAGATTGGAAATTTCATCAAGCTCCCCTGATGTGTACTGTGTGGAGGAGCTTCAAATGTCAGGAGATTTTGTTGGTCTTGACTTAGGCTATGAAAATCATAGCTATAACCACAACAGAATACACGCCCTTCACTACGGCAGCTCATATCTTACCTTTAAGTCTAAAAATCCACTGGAAAGTGTTAATCTAACCTTTAAGGTTATGGATGAGTGCTACCCGCCCTTCCCATACGAAAAAGACGAAAGATATAACGGACTCAAGCGTAACTGGCTAAATGCCTTTGCTATGAACAGAGAGCTTTTTGATATGGGTGATAATATCTATTTCCACGGTACAGGACATTTGGCTATTCATATGAAGTCTGACCTTTTGCAAATGGTAAATGAGGACGACGAGCAATTCAAAATAATTCGCCGCGTGTACGAAAGACAGGTGGAAAGAAGCTTTTTAGAATCGCAGGCTGAAAACGGAGAGGTTAGCGTTTGTTGCTTTAGAAAACAAAAGAAAAAGACAGACGGTTGCGCTGCCGATTCAACCCCAGGCGCTATAATTGGCTTAACGGGTATATCAAATTGGAATTTACCCTTGGCAAAGAAGCTGCTTCCAAATGCAATAAAGGCTGCGGATTACATCTTAACTCTTGACACGGACGGAGACGGTATATTTGAGATTCCGTATCCCGGCGACTATATAGGACAGCCTGCTGATAATGGTTATTACTGCAACTGGTGGGACAACTTTGCATTTGGACACAAGGACATTTATATTAACTATCTTTGCCACCGCGCATTAAGAGAGATTAGCCAGCTTTTGGAAAAGATAGGAAAAGGTGACCAAGCTAAAAAGTACAGAGAACAGCTTGAAAGGTTTGATAAAAGCTTCTTTGATACCTTCTATAATCCCGAAACAGAGCTAATGGCAGGCTGGATAAGCAGAAACGGAAAGGTACACGATTATGGCTTTACCTTTGCTGTGTCTATGGGAATTGATGAGGGACTTATTCCCCACGATATAGGCGAAAAAATGATAAAGAAGCTGCTTGCCCATATGGAAAAGGAGGGCTACGGTGACCTTCGCTTCGGTATTCCGGGTAACGTAATGCCTGTTGCGCAGACAGATACAATCAACTGGCCATGTATGAGTGATTGGGGACGGTACGAAAACGGCGGTCTTAACGGTATGAACGGCTTCCATTTCCTAACCTCTATGTATAAGGTAGGACTTGAAAAGGAGGCAGACAAGATTTTGTTTGCAATCCTTAATACTTACGAAAAGCAAATGACCCACTCAGGACTTATGCCGGGCTACTGTCAAAGCGTTGACTGGAGAACTAAGGAGGGCGTATCCTGTGGCTATAATTACTTGGCAGACAACTATTATTTCCTGCTTTCCGTATATGCAGGAAAGTGCAAAATGCCACACCCTGCTGTTGTAAGATAATATTTAAAAGGGGCGTGTTTAATAAGCCCCTTTTCTGTTAAAATCTACATTGACATAAAAAACATATTGTGCTATAATTTAGAAGTAAAGTATATTTACGAAAGGATAATATTATGAAAAAGAAAATTATTTTGCTTTTAACTCTTGCATTAATGCTTTCCTTAATGCTTGTTGTTTCTGTAAGTGCAGAGGTTACAATCTACGACGATGCACCTGAAAGAACAAAATATCAATGTTATGATGATGAAATCATTGAGTTTTATGACGGCTTTAAGTGTCCTGTAAGCTACGTGTTTACGGATACATCAACCGTAGGTACGGGAGACTATAATACTAAATTTGAGTATTTTATGGATTTTACTTATATCAACGGAAAGCTTGGTAAAACCGAGGAGGCAGGCAACCTTTACACTTATGCAGACGTAAAGGGCTTTGATATTCCGACAGGAATTACTCATGTTGCAAAGTATGCAGGCGCGAATAACGCAACCTTAAAGTGGATAACCTTCCCCAATACTGTATCAGGTCTTTCAAATGCCGTTTTCCAAAACGCAACAGCACTTGAATATTGCGTAATGGAATTTGCAGAAGATAACCCGTTAAGAGTATTCCCTTCATATATGTTTACAGGCTGTGCTAACCTTAAAGCATTTTCAATGCCTGACTGCTTTACTTCAATATATGACAGATATACCTTTACAAACTGTAAAAATATGACGGCTGTGTATCTATCAAAGAACCTTACCACATGGTCAAGCGGTGGCGGCGGTTCAGGCGGCGGAACCTTTGACTACTGCAATAATATGTATTTTGTAAATGAACCGTTTGTTGGTGAAAATATTCCCGAAAAGCCGGAAATTTACTATTTCCCTGCAAACCTTCAAAATACAGATGCTTCAAGCGATTTCTCTAAGAATAGCACAATGAGAGATTGCTATGCGCTTAATGATGTTTTGGTATTCGGCACTAAGGTTACATCAATGTTAAACGAGTATTTCTTCCAAAACGGTCCGCAAAATAAGGTTGTTTTCTTGGGTAATATGATTGAGGTCAGAACAGGAAGATACTGGGGAACAACTACCTTCTATTTTGCAAACCCGGCAGATAAATCCTTGGAGGATTTGACCTTTACAATTTATAATAACGGTGCTAAAACAACATATTTCTGCAACGCAGAGGGCAACACGAATCACTTGGCTGAAAGAGTTTTGGACGTTGAAGCTAAGTGCGAGGTGGACGCAGGCAAGGTAACCTATTGCTTCTGTGGCTACGAAATGTCAAAGGAAGCAGTTGAGGGCACAGCGCTTTCACACGATTATGATTATTTGAATAATGAAAAGGCTGAGCTTATTTCATTCGTATATACCAACTATTCA
>JAFTZI010000082.1 GCA_017461055.1 Clostridia bacterium
TATAATTTAACTTGTAATATTATATATTTAAGGCTTGTTTAAGCCTTGCGTTGTAAAATGGTCCCATTGAAAAGGAGCTATAATATGGTAGAAATTAAAAATTTGGTTAAAAACTACGGAAACAAAAATGCGGTTGATGATATTTCCTTTACTATTAAGGAGGGTGAGGTTGTTGGCTTTCTTGGTCCAAACGGCGCGGGCAAGTCAACTACTATGAACATAATAACAGGCTATCTTTCTGCCACAAGCGGCACTGTTACCGTTGGGGGCAAGGACATTTTTAAGGAGCCCTTGGCGGTAAAGCGTCAAATCGGCTTTTTGCCTGAGCAGCCACCCCTTTATATTGATATGACGGTTTATGAGTATCTTTCCTTTGCCTTTGAGCTTAAGGGATGCGAATTTAACAAAAAGGAGCATCTTGGCGAGGTTATGGAAAAGGTTAAGATTACCGACGTTAAGGACCGCTTGATTAAAAATCTTTCAAAGGGCTACAAGCAAAGAGTGGGCATTGCCCAGGCTATTATCGGCAACCCCAAGTTTATTATTTTTGACGAGCCAACGGTTGGCCTTGACCCTGTTCAGATTATTGAAATAAGAAACCTTATAAGAGGTCTTGGCAAAAAGCACACGGTTATTTTGTCAACTCACATTCTTAGCGAGGTACAGGCAATTTGCGACCGAGTTATTATCATAAACGAGGGTAAAATCGTAGCCAACGAAAAAACTGCCGACCTAAACCGTGTGGTAGGTCAAAGCGCGAAAATTAAGGTTAAGGTTGCAGGGCCTAATAAAGAGGTGCTTAACCTTCTTAAGTCCTTGCAGGGCATACTCAGCGTTACCTCTGACGGAATTAAGGAAGGGGACACCTACAGCTACATAGTTGACTCTAACCCTGCAATTGATGTGCGTAAAATTATATTTAACGCTCTTGCGAGCAAGGGCTGGCCTATGATGGGTCTTGAAAGCCTTGAGGCAGAGCTTGAGGACGTATTCGTTAAGCTTATTCAAGGAATCGACGGAAAGGAGAAAAGATAATGTTAGCCATATTTAAAAGAGAAATGCGCTCATATTTTACAACCTCAATAGGTTACATATTTTTGGCAAGCGCGCTTGTTATTTCTGCGCTGATTTTCTCAATTTCCACAATTTTTTCACAAACAGCAGATACATCTGTTTATTTTTCGGGCTTGGTTTTTGTTTTAATGGTGTTTATTCCCATTCTTACAATGAAGTCCTTCAGCGAGGAAAAAAGGACAAAAACGGAGCAGATGCTTTTAACCGCTCCCGTTTCCACAATACAAATGGTGCTTGGCAAGTTCTTTTCGGCATTTACAATGCTTGCTATTTTCCTTGGCTTGTCCTGCGTGTTTATTCTGCCCTTAAATTCCTTTGTGGCAGAGGACGCAAGCGGCCCTAACCCTGCCCTTGTTATCGGTAATATAATGGCGCTTTTGCTTGTGGGAATGTGCTTTATCGCCATTGGAATTTTCATTTCCTCTCTTACCGAAAATCAATTTGCGGCAATTGTAATTACAATTCTTGTTCTTTTGCTGCTTTTCCTAATCAATATATTTAACTCTGTAATTGATGTGTATGTTATAAGAGTTATTCTTGATTGGCTTTCAATCTACGCAAGATACGAAAGCTTTACCAACGGTATTTTCGATATTGGCGCCTTGATTTATTACATTTCCGTATCGGGCGTATTTCTGTTTTTAACCGTGCGTGTATTTGAGTCACGCAAATATAACTAAGGGGGGCAGAGAAATGAAATTTGGTAATTTAAAATCCTTTGCCGACTCCAAAAGAGTTAAATACGGAACACTTAATGTTATTCTTGTGGCAATGGTTATTGCTATTGTCATTGTGGCAAACTCAATTGTTTCGGTGCTTTCCGACACCTTTGGCTTTTATCTTGATATGACAGAGGAGCAGCTTTATACTGTTTCCGAGCCGCTTGTTGAGCTGCTTGAGGAGGTGAGCGAGGACATAAATATAGACATTATTTTCTGCTGTGACAAGGACCAGGCTCAAAAGAGCTACGCTAACCTTGAAAATGGCGGAGCCCTTGCCTATGTTCACTCAACGGCCACCCAAATAGCCGAAAGACTTGACAATGTGTCCATTGTTTATAAGGACCCTGTTAAGGACTACGATTTTATGAGAAAATTTACTACCGTCAGCTCACAGGTTAAGCCATCTGAGTCAACCGTTATTATTGCAAGACGTGACAGTGACGGTAACTACGGTACATTTTACAGAACCTATCACGCATCAAGCTTCTATACCTTTGCTTCAATGCCTGACGGAACAAGCGCCCTTTACGGATACAGCGGAGAAAGAACCTTTGCAACTGCTGTGCTAAGCTTAACTCAGGACAAGGCTCCCACCGTTTATTTCGTTTCGGGTCACGGTGAGGATTTCCCTTACTCCACAGAGGACGACTACAACATTCCCGCCCTTGCCTCTGCATATATGGATTGCGGCTTTGTTGTAAGATATATCAATTTAAGCGACAAGCAGTTTAGCTGTACGGGTGATGGCTGTGAGGAAAGCTGGGGATACACAGAGGTCAGCGCCCTTGATAAATTTACCTGTACCCTTTGCAATAAGGAATACAGAGTTAAGGACATTGAATTTTCCGAGGAAAGACAAATTCCCGACAATGCAAGAGCTGTTATTGTAAATCAGCCCGAGAGCGACTACTCATCTGACGAGCTTATTAAGCTCAGCCACTATTTAACAAAGAGCAAGGGTACGGTATTCTGCTTTTTAGAGCCTGTTGGCGAGAGTGTGACTGTACATCCGTTAAAGAACCTATATAGCTTTATTAAGCAGGAAACAGGCGTCAGCGTTGTTGACAATGATGTTGTTAAGGATTCAAGCACAATCTCTATCGGAGCCGATTTCGACTTCAGAGGCAATATTGCAAATAACAATGCCGCTAAAACCTACTTAAGCGCGCTTCAGAATTTCGGCTCATCAAGACCTATTCTTGATAATAGCGGTATTCTGCAAATTGACGAAAGATACAGCGCAACCACCGACAGTGAAAACGGCTTTAACGATACCTCTGCATTAAGATACACTCTTCCCCTTGTGCAGACAAGCGCCAATGCAAGCTTCAACGGTGAAACGGGCAAGCATACGGTTATGAGTGTTACGTCCTTTACTACCTTTGAGGAAAACGAAGCCGCCTACTCCTATATGGTTGTTTGCCCAAGCGCTTCCTTTATTGATGCGGACTATATGAACTCCAATATTTATTCAAACTACGAAATGGTTCTTGCTCTTATTCACTCAACCTCTAATGCCAATGTTCCCGTTAACTTGGACTTTAAGGCGTTTGCTGATTATGAGCTTGATATTACACAAAGTCAGGCAAATGCTACATTTGTTTGCCTTGTTACAATTATGCCTGCAATTGTTGCCATTATCGGAATAGTTGTAATAGTTAGGAGGAAGAATAGATGAGTCAGGAAAACAGGAAAAAAATAATTACCATTTCTATTCTGGCTGTAATTCTTCTTGCTTTGATTTTGGTATATGTATTTGTTGTTATTCCCCTGACTCAACCTAACGAGGGTGAGCCCTCGTCCCCGCCCTTTGTTGCCGAGGGAGAGGGACTTTACAACAATTCAATGATTACAATTTACCCACAGCTTGACAAGACCGTTATTAACTATCTTGAAATTACCAACGAGCATGGCACATACGCCTTCCATAAGTACTACGACAGCACAATGGAGGTAGAGGAAATGCGTCTTAAGGGCTACGAGGGCATTGACTACGACGAGAGCCTGTATGCCTTGCTCATAGCCTACGTTTATCTCCCTGTTTCATACGGTTCGGACAGCGAGGAAAACGCGCCTATGCGTGATGTAAGCCTTGAAAAAATGGAGCAAATGGGAGTTACCAAGGAAACCTGTCAGGCATCCTACACCGTTGGGTATTTGGAAAACGGAGAAACGAAATATCATACAATATACATAGGCTACCCTACCTTAACGGACGAAACCACCTATTACGTGGCAAAGGAGGGCAGAAACACAATTTACCGCTTTCACCAAGAGGGCGTTGAAACCTGTCTGCTTGCCTCAATGCTTGACTACCTAAGCCCTCTTATTTACGGTAAGTTCAAAAACGGAACAGAGGCTATGACCAAGGTTGAAAGGTTTAAGGTTGGCTATTCCAATCTTGAGCAAAGCATAGAGAGCATTATTGAAATTGTAAAAACAGGTCAGAATGCCGACGGAACCTCTAACATTTACGATTTACTCTACAAGAGCAAGGGTACAGGTAATGTTGTAAGGATAGGCGCAGGCGTTAACAACCTGTCAAGCGTGTTTACAGCGCTTTTTGTACGCTTTAGCGGAGATTCGGTTGTAAGCGTTAAGCCAACGACCGAGCAGCTTGAGGAGTACGGTCTTGGCGCAAACGACTATTGCTATTACGTAACCGCGCAGCTTTCGGAAGACGAAGAGGACATGGTAACCTTCCGTATAAGCGAGCTGATAGACGGTTATTATTATACCCTTTCGGGTATTTACAGCACAGACTACCCAACTCTTGTAAGAGTGCCAAAGGAAGCATTGTTCTTCCTTGGAACTGACGATAAGACCGTCTTTTCCTGGGCAGGCACAGACGTTTCCTCCTTATTCTACGAGTACCTTTTGCCAAATGAGGACGCAAAGGAGCCGGGAATGAAGGAAATTTCCATAAAAATTCAAAGAAGAAACGACAAAACTGGTGAAATTATTTATTCAACCAAGGAAACCTTTAAAATTTCTATGGACGCAAATGAGGAAGCGGTAGCGGAATGCTCAAACGGTAAGGTATATAAGTTTGTAAACGGAGAAAACGAATTTTCCGACTTTTATACTCTGCTTATCTATTTCCCTAACCCGACGGAGTTTAACAATCTTACAAATGACGAAATAAATGCGGTAAGATATGACGAAAGCGTCTTGGTATTTGAGCTTATTACCGAGGATAATAACGGTGAGCTTTTAAGATACAGCTACTATCAGGTTGGCACAAGCTTGGACGTTATGATTGAGGTGTGCAAGGGAAAAATTGAAAACGGTGAAGAGATATGGGGCGAGCCGCAGGTTAGCTTTAATACCTATATCAGCCAAATGGACATTTTGAGAAACGAATATCAAAATCTGCTAAATGGCGAAAATGTTCGTCCTGAGGACTATATTTATTAAAGGCTCTGTCACCTCACCTGACTGATTTTTAGCGGTAAATCACAAATATGTTAATCAGTCATTCTCTATGACACAGCCTTATTAAAAAATACTATTGAATAAATTGTAAACATATGGTATAATTCAAATTGTAAATTCATAAAAGAGAGGACACAAATATGGAATACAAGTACGGTTATTTTAATCAAAGCGGAGACGAGTTTATAATTACAGCGCCAAACACTCCGCGTCCCTTTGATAACTTTTTGTTTAACGACTCCTGCTATGCAAACGTGCATCAGACAGGTATAGGATGCTTTGATTATCAAATCAACGGCACAGAGGGTATTCAGCTTTACACAGGCGTTGGTCGTATCTGCGACTATGACGTTTTCGGTAAGGACCACCTTTACAACAGACTTATCTTCATAAGAGATAATGAAACAAACGAGTTCTGGACTCTTAACTGGGAGCCTGTTTGCCACCCATACCAGAGCTACAAGTGTGTACAGGGCTTAGGCTACACATATATTGAAAACAAAACCTGTGACACTCTTTCTTCATTAAGGCTTTTTGTTCCAACAGGCAAGGACCCTGTTGAGCTTTGGAAGCTTGGCATTAAGAACGAGGGCAAGGGCAAGAGATCCTATTCCATATTTACATATAGCCAAATTCAGTTCAGATTCAAGTGGGGCTTTGACAGCTACGGTGACACTATGTACCGTTGCACTCGCTTTGACAAGGAAAGAAATACCTTCTATATGGCAAAGCACCCATTTATCGTTCCGCACAACTACCTAACCGCATTTATGACCGCTGACTGCGAAATTACAGGCAGTGAGGGCTGTCAGAACGTGTTCGTTGGCGAATACGGTACCATAGCATCCCCTGAGGTTGTAAGAGAGGGAGTTAGTAAAAACTCAATCGGCTCCGCAAACGCTACTATTTGCTCACTTCGCTTTGATGTTACACTTGAAAAGGGCGAGGAAAAGACAATTAACTTAATGCTTGGCGCAGGCGAGTGCGAGGATGATAGCATTGCCTTGGCTGACAAGTACTTAACAAAGCAGGATGAATACTTTGAGGCTACAAAGAAATATTATAAAGAGCTTTATTCAAAGAACCACATTACAACAAGCGACGAGCATTTTGACCGTTTAATTAACTATTGGGGCAAGCACGCAACCAACTTTGGCGCAACCTGGTGCCGTTGGGGCTATAACGGCTACCGTGACATTGTTCAGCACGGCTTCGGTGTTGTTTCATTCAAGAACGAAAGAACCAAGGAAATTTTAAGAGAAGCAATTAAAAATCAGTATGCAAGCGGTATGGCTGTTCGCGGCTGGAACCCTGTTGATACTAAAGCATATTCCGACTCTGCCCTCTGGCTTGAGTTTACTCTTACAGCATACCTTCGTGAAACCTGTGATGTTGACTTCTTAAATGAGGTTGTACCGTTCAGAGATGAGGGAGAGGCAACCGTATTCGGTCATATGGACAGAGCCCTTGACTTCCTTGAGTCAAATAAGGGCGCTCACGACCTTCTCTTAATCAAGTTCGGTGACTGGAATGACTCCTTAACAGGTGTTGGTAAGGAGGGTAAGGGTGAGAGTGTTTGGCTTTCTATTGCTTACGCACAGGCTCTTCTTGAAATGGCAGAGCTTGCAAAATTCCTTGGCTTAAAGGACAAGGAGGCTAACTACCTTGCTCGCAGAGAGAGCATTACCAAGGCTATTAACGACAATGCTTGGGATGGCGAATGGTACAGACGCTGCTACACAGACAATGGCTCACCTCTTGGCTCAAAGGAAAACAAGTATGCTAAGATGTTTATGGAGTCACAGTGCTGGAGCCTTGTTTCAGGTGTTGCCTCTGAGGAAAGAGCCAATACTATTATTAAGGCTATGGATGAGCATATGTTAACTCCTGTTGGATATATGCTTTTAACTCCTTCATTTAAGGAATTTGACTCTACCATAGGTCGTATTTCCGCAATGGAGCCGGGCATTTGCGAAAACGGAACAATCTATTCACATACTAACATTTGGATGATACTTGGTCTTCTTAAGTACGGTAAGGCTGATCTTGCATACGATTTGTTCAAGAAGATTGCGCCGGGCTACATAATCGGTGACAATGCAGAAATTAAGAATAAGTGCCTACCTTATATGTTCTCAAACTGCTACTTTGGCCCAGAGCACAAAAACAGCGCATTCCAAATGGAATATAGCTGGATTACAGGCTCTGTTGCTTGGTACACCAACACAATGGAGAACTATCTCGTTGGCGCGCGTCCAACCTATGAGGGTCTTGTAATTGAGCCGCATCTCCCATTTGATAAGGCTACTATGACAAGACAGTTCCGTGGCGCAACCTACGAAATTGAAATTAGCAATCCACAAAAGAAATATAAGGATGTTGAGTGCGAAATTACCGTTGACGGTAAAGCAATCGAGGGCAATATTGTTCCGGCATTTGAAGAAGGCACACACAAGGTTGTTGTAACCGTTAAATAAATGAAAAAAGGCTATTGCGTCAAGAAAGCTAATTGTTCAAAATAAACAGAAAGCCTTCTCCTGTGTTAGAAGGGGGACCGCGAAGTAGTGAATGAGGAGTAAATTTCACACGGTAAACACCTCATCCGTCTGCCTTCAGCATCCACCTTCTCCCGCCGGAGAAGGCAAATTGTTTATATCAACGATTGATTATATTAACGTAATACTCTGTTTAAAAAGGAGAATAAAATGGCGCGCAAGCAAAAGAAAATGAATAGCTTAGTGGCAACCGTACTCTTTGTTTTGTCCCTTCCCTTTGTGTTAATAGGCCTTGTTCTTTTTGGGCTTATGTATGTAATAACCACAATTTTGCCCGCCCCTGTGGAGATAATTGTTTATAAAAGCTCCCAATTTTACAAGGATTTGAAAAGAAAATATACCCTTGGCATTACAAGTAATTTTGGGTATAAAAGCTATAAATACGTAAAACAAAATCCCGAGCTTGAATTTGTCTGCCAGGAGGAAGGGTATTACTATTATAGGTCAAGGGATTCGATTTTTGTCCTTCCCTATTACGCAGGCTACTACAAAAAGGGCAACGACTGGATGATGACAATGAACAAGGACGGAGACGAAGCAAGCATAGACGCAGTGCGTGACACCTTTGCAATGCTCATTAAAGAGGACATCTCCGAGTACGACGTAAAGCTCTTAGTCAAGGAAAAGCACTTCAAAAAATCCGAGCTTAACGAGGCTAAGTCCCACCCTGTGTTTGTTTTTTACAAAAATCACAAAAGCTTAAAGCAAGTCAACTAACGTTGCCTTGCAATGATATCGAGGCTTTGCCTCGGTGAAATTTGCTAACGCAAATGAAATCGTTATCACGGTGAAATCTTTGCTAAAGCAAAGGTGATAGGTAACAAACACAAAAACGAAAACGGACGACAATGGTCGCCCCTACTACCTTGTTTCAACTTAAATTGTACGTTCCTGTTTAAAGATCCATTCGCTACGCTCAGGATGACAAAGGGAAGGGCATACAATCAAAATTATACTGTCATTCTGAGGCTTGCATACTGTCATTCTGAGCAAGGCGATTACGCAGTATGCCTTGTGCAAGAATCTGCTTTGCTTTGCGCAAGGCTTGAATGGCACGAGCATAAAAAAGATCCATTCGCTACGCTCAGGATGACAAAAGGACGTGCGGATAAGCAGAATTACA
>JAFTZI010000083.1 GCA_017461055.1 Clostridia bacterium
CAGACTTTTCAGCCTGTCTTTTCTCCATGCCTTTTTTACTAAAAAACGCACTTGCGTTGGATTTCCAATCCCTTGCTCGTGCGTTTCTTTTTTTATTCTTTTTCTTAACTTAATGATATTGTCCCACTGGAGAAGGCTATTTGTTTATATTGTACAATTGATTTTCTTAATGCAACAGCCCCTTTGTTTTTCTCAAGCAAGCACGAAAAATGACATAATTTTTCTAACGTGCTTTTGCAAGTTTAGACAAAAACTACTTTTTCTTTTTAAGCTTTTATGTATAAAGTAATGATTATAGAATATTCCTTATTTTTTGTTGACTTTAAGATGAAAAAATGTTATATTATTATATATGAATGTTTTATTATCCACCTCGAAAGGAGGACATTATTATGAGAGATGAATGGATTAATTTTAACGGTGGCGCATGGGAAAGTGAAATTAACGTGCGTGACTTTATTCAACAAAACTATACACCGTACGACGGTGATGACAGCTTTCTTTGCGGTCCAACCGAGGCTACCCTTGATTTATGGAAGCAGGTAAGCGACCTAAAGAAGCAGGAAATGGAGCACGGGGGCGTTCTTGATATGGACACACGTACTATTTCCACAATTACATCACACGGTGCTGCTTACATTGACAAGGACAAGGAGCAAATTGTCGGCTTACAGACAGACAAGCCCTTAAAGCGCTCACTTCAGCCCTATGGCGGTATCAGAATTGCTATGCAGGCTTGCAAGCAAAACGGTTATGAGGTTGACCCTGAAATTGTTGACTTCTTTACAGAGCACAGAAAAACACACAATGCAGGTGTTTTTGACGCATATACTCCCGAGATGAGAAAATGCCGTTCCAGCCATATTATAACAGGCTTGCCTGACGGATACGGACGAGGCAGAATTATCGGTGATTACCGTCGTGTTGCTCTTTACGGCATTGACCGCTTGATTCAGGACAAGGAAGCAAAAAAGAACAGTACAAGAATAGTTATGTATTCTGACGTTATAAGAGAGCGTGAGGAAATTTCCGAGCAGATAAGAGCTTTAGGTATGCTAAAAAAGCTTGGTGATTTTTACGGCTTTGACATTTCCAAGCCTGCTTCAACCTTGAAGGAGGCTGTACAGTGGCTTTACCTTGCTTATCTTGCGGCAGTTAAGGAGCAAAACGGCGCTGCTATGAGTATTGGCAGAACCTCTACCTTCCTTGACATTTATGCCGAAAGAGATTTGAAGGCAGGCATTATTACCGAAAAGGAAGCGCAGGAGATTATTGACCACTTTATTATGAAGCTGCGTCTTGTATGCTTTGCAAGAACTCCTGACTATAATGCTATTTTCGCAGGTGACCCTACTTGGGTAACCGAGTCTATCGGCGGTGTTGGTACTGACGGACGTCATATGGTAACAAAAATGTCCTTCCGCTACCTTAATACCCTAAATAACATCGGTGCGGCTCCCGAGCCTAACTTAACCGTGCTTTGGTCTACAAAGTTGCCTGATGCCTTTAAGGATTTTTGCGCAAAGGTTTCCATTGAGCATCACGCAGTACAGTATGAAAATGACGATTTAATGCGTCCTCTTCACGGTGATGACTACGGTATTGCTTGCTGTGTTTCCTCTATGAGAATAGGCAAGGAAATGCAATTCTTCGGCGCAAGAGCTAACCTTGCAAAGTGCTTGCTTTACGCTATTAACGGCGGTAAGGATGAAATTACAGGCGAGCAGGTTGGACCTGAATACCGCGCTGTCGAGGGCGATTACCTTGACTATAACGATGTAATGGCTAAATATAACGCTATGATGGAATGGCTTGCAGGCGTGTATGTTAATGCGCTTAACATAATCCACTATATGCACGACAAGTATTCCTACGAAAGACTCCAAATGGCATTACACGATAAAAACGTTAAGAGATGGTTTGCAACAGGTATTGCAGGCTTCTCTGTTGTTGCTGACTCCTTATCTGCAATTAAGTATGCCAAGGTTAAGGTTGTAAGAAACGAGCAGGGCATTGTAACTGATTATATAACAGAGGGCGACTTCCCTAAGTACGGTAATGACGATGACAGGGTTGACTCTATCGCTACTGAGGTTTTGCATACCTTTATCAAATATTTACGTCAAAACCACACATATCGCGGCGGTGTACACACAACCTCTATTTTGACAATTACCTCTAACGTTTCTTACGGTAAGAATACAGGCTCTACCCCTGACGGAAGAAAGCAGGGCGAGGCGTTTGCCCCCGGAGCTAACCCAATGCACGGAAGAGATACAAACGGTGCGGTTGCTTCTCTTGCCTCTGTTGCGAAAATTCCGTTTATGGATTCACAAGACGGTATTTCCAACACATTTACAATTATTCCTTCTGCCCTTGGTAAGCAGGAGGACGAACAAAGACGCAATCTTGTTGCGCTTCTTGACGGATATTCCAAAAAGGGCGGATTCCACCTTAACGTAAACGTGTTTGACAGAGAGCTTTTATTAGATGCTCAAAAGCATCCCGAAAAGTATCCGCAGCTAACCATTCGTGTATCCGGCTACGCGGTTAACTTTATTAAGCTTACAAAGGAGCAGCAGGACGAGGTTATTTCAAGAACCTTCCATTGCTGTATTTAATATGAAGGGGTATGTTCACTCCATAGAAAGCTTTGGCACCCTTGACGGTCCCGGAGTTCGCTTTGTTGTCTTTTTGCAGGGCTGTCCTATGCGCTGTCTGTACTGTCACAACCCTGACACGTGGGCAAAGCACGCAGGCACAGAGTATGAACCGCAGGAAATTCTTGACAAGATGGTAAGGAATTTGCCATTTTACAAAACGGGTGGAATTACCGTAACGGGCGGAGAGCCGCTTATGCAAATTGACTTTTTAACGGAGCTTTTTAAGCTTTCCAAAGAAAAAGGCATACATACAGCACTTGACACCTCGGGAATTACCTTTAATAAGGAGAGCCTTGTGCGATTTGACGCCCTGATGGATGTGTGCGACCTTGTTATGCTTGATATAAAGCACATTGATAAAAATGAGCACAAGAAATTAACAGGCTTTTCCAATGAAAGCGTGCTTGATTTTCTTGACTATTTGGAAAAAAAGTCCAAGAGAGTGTGGATAAGACACGTTATTGTGCCGCAAATCACCTACGATGAAAAATATCTTTTAAGTCTTGGCAAGCACCTTAAAAATTATAGCTGTATTGACAAAATTGACATTTTGCCATATCACACCTTAGGCGTTTCCAAGTATGAAGACTTGGGTATTGACTATCCCTTAAAGGGTGTGCCTCAGCTTACAAAAAGCGATGCACAGCGCGCCCTTGAAATTATTAACTCGGCAATATATTCAAATTAAAAAAAGACGGGCTGGCTCATTAAGAATTCAGCATTATCAAGTAAAATAAAACAAATATTATACCGAAAACGGAATTTCTTGCGAAATTCCGTTTTTTGTATATTCTTAATGAGCCTGCCTTACTTCACTAAGGCTTGACAGATTAGGAGGAGAAATTTTCGGTTTTACCCCAAGGGGTCCTCAACCCGCTCTTTAGTAGGGTTGGGGTTCCCATAGCCTTACGGGAACCGAGCCCGTTTGGTTTGAAATGGAAAATAGCTTGCCTTACTGTGTTGAAAAAACTTGATAATTTTTTAATTACCTGCACTTTTTC
>JAFTZI010000084.1 GCA_017461055.1 Clostridia bacterium
GTCTGAATGGCTTGAGCCGGTCTTATATGCCCAAGTCATATGCCATACCAAGCGCGCGCTTGGATTGAGTGGCTCAACTATGTTAATAAGGCTTACCAAATCATCATATGTGTCGGCAAGTCCGCTTGAGCCGCTTACCTGCTGGAAGGTGATAAAGTCCCAATCGTCGCTTTCAACAGCGGTCTTGATTGAAACGCCGCCCTTGCTTGACCAGGTGCCTGTTGAGTTTGTGTAATATGTATAAGCGCCCTTGTCATTCTTAGCATTGTCTAAGTGTGTTGCCAAGGAGCAACCGCCAATGTACATATTACCAAGAACAATATTTTCAATGCCTGCATCCTTAGCTACCTGATAAACATACTCCATAGCATCAGAGGAGAAGCTGTTGCCGATTGCAAGGATTTTGAGCGCGCCGTCATCAGTCCAATTCTGCTTAACGTCGGAATAATCGGGAGACGGTGGAATTACTTCCTCCTCGCTGTCGGAGCCGCCCTCGGTTCCTGAGCCTGTATCACCCGAGTCACCTGTATCACCGGAATCTCCTGTGTCACCGGAGCCACCTGTGCTTTCCTCGGTGTACTCTATCGGAATGAAAACTTTAAAGATTTGGGCAATATCTTCCACAGTGTACTTATCAGTGAGAACAGTAAGCTTGTTTATATCGTCAGATGCGCTTGTACTCTTGTAGTAGCTTATGTTAAAGCCAACATTTGTATAAACACCGCTTCCGTCCAAATCATTCCACCAGCTATCGTCTATTACAGTATATTCGACTTTGGTAGTTGACGGTCTTTTAAAGGACCCGGAGTGGTATTTGTGCGGACGGTATTGCCATTCGTCATTTTTAACATAGATAATAGTACCGTTTGGCAAATCCTCGCTTGTAAATGTCTTATTTGTCGCCCAGAACTTTTTAGCTGTGCTGTCACCCTTGTAGCTCTGCCTATTGTTCCAATACATATCAAAGGTGAGTCCAAGCTCGTCAGCTGTCATTTGATGATATCTCTTACCCTCAATAACCTGACTCTTGTCAAGGTTGGTTAAGTCAACCTCGGGAACATCCTTTATTTCATTAAACGTCTTAGTGCCGCAGGATACCTTTTCAGCGCAGTTGTCAATGTAAGTGGTTCTGCCGCCTGCATTAACATAAAGCGCACACAAAAGCTGTGTTTCTCCCTTTATGCTGTCGGGAATATTCTTGATAGCAACATTAATAATATTAATGTCGGTTTCGGTGTAATCGTAGCTCTTAACATATTCGTTAATAGGCGCACCTGTTGCATCAAGAGGATTTTTGTCCCCAATGGTGTCCTTAAGAGCAATTACTCCGCCAAATTTAACGGTTTCCCCTGAAAGCTCCTCGTATCTTTCAATGGCAGGGCGGTTAATACCGTAGCCCTGGAGCACGCCATTAGTTGAGGACGAATAGCCAAGGGTAATAAAAAGCCTTGGTATTACCTCGGTTACAGATTCCTTACAGACAGTACAGGTTGAGCTTGCTGTAATATCTCCAAGGAAGCCCTCTGAGCTTAATTCAACTGTCCATTTTCCGTATGTGTGCTGGCAAGTCGCTTCCTCAGCGCTAACGGTAAGCGCAAAAGCAAAGGCAACAAGCATACACACAGTAAGCAAAATCAGTAGCTTCTTTTTCATATCTTTCTCCTTTATTTAAACGCATATTTATGCGTGTATATATTAATGTTATCACATAAAACCGCTATTTGTCAATTAACAAAACGACCAAAAAATGCCACGCAGCCTCAAAGAAAAAACGCATTTTTTGTTCATTTTGTATATCGCAAAGGGACGCCGCATTAGCGAGCGTCCCTTGCAGGCTTGGCTGAATTATGAGTTGTTACCGTAGATTGTTCTGTATTTTTTCAAAGCGAAGTGATAGTAATTTCTCATAAAAATTCCTATTCGCTTAGGAGAAAGAATAAGGGCGTTTTCTCCAAAGCGTTCAAAGTAATATAAAAGCTGATTGGCAGAGCAGTTGAATGTATAGATGTCACCGTCAATTGATATGGGTGTAGGTCTGTACAAATATATTTTTTTGAACAGCTCCTTGCCCTTTTCGGTAAGCTGCACCGTTATAGGAGTATCATCTGATGGATAAATGGGGTATTGAGCTCCACATTCCACTTGCCTTTTGAAAAGGGCCTTGTTAGCCTCGGGTATTTGGGATTTGTCCGGCAACAAATAAACATTTTTAATTGAAGCTAAGCGCAATGTATGGTTGTTTTTTCTGCTGTAGCATAGCACATAATTAAAAAGCTCGTCCTTGGCAGAGGAAACAGAGTACAAAGACATATTGTCGTATTGTCTTTCGCCTGATTTCAGGATAAGGCAAACCTGCACATCCTTGGATATTGCCTTGCATAAAAGCTCATAGGTGTCCTTGAAAAGAATCTTTTCTCTTTCGTTCTTCGGTCTTTGAGCATACGAGGTAAGCATCCTACGGTAAAAGGATGAAATGGATTCGTTTTTAATGGCAATGCTTTCTATGTAACCAACAGCTTTTTCGGAGCTTTTAACTGGCTTGAAGGAAAGAGTTGAGGTGCACTTATCTAAGGACGAAAAGCTTGTTCTTTTTGATATAACTCGTAAAATCTCGTCAAACGCCTTTTTCTTGTAAGCCTCAGGCACGGAAAACAGCGCCTTTCTTATTTCTTCGTGTAAGCCCTCCTCGCTTGCAGAGAATTCCTCGTAGTAATTGACAATAAGAGTGTTAATAAACAGGTTCATATTAGGAGTCCCGTTTGGCTTGGTTATTTTAAAGTCCTCGCAGTCCTTTTTGAGCAAATCCAGAGTGGATTTTTTCAGACTTATTTTGATTTTCTCTTCCACATAAATCACCTCTCTTAAACTAATTGTACACTAAAAGGGGTCATAATGTCAATACAATATCGTGAAAACACAGGGAATTAACAGGATTTTAGGGGTCTAAATATTTTCATATATTGCCAATTTGTTTTGATGACTTTTTGGAATATAATGGTAGTAACAAACAAAAAGAGGTGATAAACATGAGGCATTCAACATTTAGCACAAATTCAAAAAACAACAAGGGATACGATATTATTTGTATCGATTACAAAAGAAGGAGCTATTCTCTTTATCTGAATTACAAGGACGACGATGTCAATCCGTTCGGTGAATGGCCCAAGGCTATTTCTCGAATCGAGTTTGATCGGCTGCTTGGTTCTTATAAGAAATACGAGGAGTTTGATTTGTCAGCCTACGACCCTGATAATTATGAACGATTCTATAGAGAATCACATTATTCGGAAGATGATGTCGATATAATCGTCATCAATGCTGTGAAGAAAGAATACACGTTAGGCATTAATACAGACGAAATGAATGTCGATGGGTATGACCTTATCGGAAACCCTATCTTTTCTACATACGTTAGCGATGCTGTCTTTGACGTAATCGTTATGGGTGTTAATGCAAAAGGCTTCAAGATGGTAGAAAAATTCGATGATTTTGTTTGATGCCAAAAGCAATCAGCTATGTTCTTTTCCATAATGGTTGATTAAGTTAAAAAGGAAGGTGATAATATGACTTATACAGTACCAAAAAAGGTTTTTACAAGGGAAAGCAAGATAGACAGAATGGAAATCTTCTTTTCAAACGGAGATTATTTTACTATCAGAAAAAATGAAATTTGCAACGTTTCCATAACCTTTTATGACAGGTTAGTCAAAAAAGGAGTGAGATATTATGCAGTGGGGCACAGTGGCTTTATAAAGCTTAGAATTCAACCGGGAAAAGCCAAAATGGAGTTAAGATGCTTACATAACTCTAAGGAGTATGTAAAAAACAGAAAGCAATATATCGAAAACAGGACAACGACCGAGTCTTACATTGAATTTATTGAGCTATATAATCAACTTAACTGGTCGGATTGTATATACGGGGAAATATATGCAACGCTGGAGGGGGAGTATCTTTACATAAGATTTAAGGAAAATGAACGATATGGCGCTTGGGAAAGTAACAAACACTGTGTTGACATAGCGCCGCCGTCAAAGGACATGATCTTTAAAATGAATGTGGATTTTGAAAACTGTGATGGCATTGATGTGTATAATAGCGAAATTGAGGAAATGAATTTGGAATTCAGCGAGGAGCTTGCTTGGGAATCTGATGGATATGTTCGTCGTGTGAAGGGTGGATACTTGAAAATTAAATTCGACAAGTGTTATCAAAACAGAAAGGTCAGCTTAATATGTGATGCGAAAAAAGGGTTGAAGCACCTTGAAAAGAGAATTTGCGGAAAGGGCACAGATGTTGTTGACATTTGCCATCTTTATATGGAATTTTACAGATGCTACGGGCAGTGGGGAGAGGTTTTAACTATTGACTCAATTAATAAATATGAAGCCAAAGCAACGGAATTATCAATTGATGATTACGGTGATTATAATTTGTATTATGAGGAGCATATTGACGAATCTGAGGATGAGGAAGCATTTGTAAGCGGCCATGCAGAAAAGCTTAAAAATGGCTCCATTATCATTGTTTTCGGCGAGTGACATTTATTATTTCAGCAAAACCGAAAGCACATTTTTGTTGAAACATTTCCTCTTATGTGGTATAATTAAGAAAATTGTGCTTTAAGGAGAAATAATTATGGAAAAATATGCTTGGAAGGGCAAAATTGTTGAAGGCGCTTTGGAGGAATATATAAGACGTCACGATGCTATATGGGACGAGATGAAGGCTGTTTTGTCCGAGGCAGGTATTGTAAATTACACAATATGGAATGTGGGAAACGAGCTTTTTGGCTACTATGAGTGCGAAAAGGGCATAGAATACGCAGCCAAGGTTCAAAGAGAAAGCCCTGTTGTTGACAAATGGAACGAGTATATGAAGGACATTTTAATTATGGAAATGGATCCGCAAACAGGAGCGCAGCCTAAGCTGACCAAGGTATTTTCTTTCAAATAAAGGAAGGCTTGGAAACAGAAAGCGTATTTGTGTCAATAACAGTTAAAAAAGCAGGACGGTGCAAGTGCTACTTATCAAGCGTGATTATTGACAAGTATATTGTAAACTGTTAAAATTATTTTAGTGAGCTTGTCGATTATTGACACAAACAGCGAAGGAGAATTTACATATGGCATATTGTAAAAAATGCGGCGCTCAAATCGAAGAGGGCGTTGCTTATTGCCCGGCCTGCGGAGCAAATCAAGGCGAAAGCTTTATCGGAATGACCTTTAATAATGATGCTGGCTTAGATAGAGCCTCAGGAAAGATTAATGTAGGTCAAATGATATGGGCTATTATAAACCTTATTTCCTGTTGCCAAATTCTTGGTATAGTTTCACTTATTATGGTAATTTTAGCTAAGGATGCACCAAGCGCACAGGAAGAGGCAAAAAAGGTTCGTGGTGCTATGATTTGTAACATTATAGGAACAGTCGGTGGTATTATAGTGACCATTGTATCAGCTGTTTACTATACCGCAATATTAGAATACTTTGGCTCATCAGGAGTAGTATTTTCGTAAAATTAAGGGGCTCTTTTAAAGAGCCCCTTATTGATAGGAGCTATTATGAAAAGCTTAAATAAAAGCATATTTTTACGGGTGTTAGTGGGCATTGGCACACCGGTTATAATGGTGGCAACAGCCTTGTTCTTTGCTTATGTTAAAAACTCCCCGCCCTGTATATTTTATCACTTGACAGGACTTTACTGCCCGGGCTGTGGAGCGGGCAGATGCTTTCTTGCATTAATGCGATTTGAATTTTATCAGGCATTTCGCTATCAGCCGCTTTTGTTTATATGCTTGCCTGTTATAGCATACTA
>JAFTZI010000085.1 GCA_017461055.1 Clostridia bacterium
CAGACTTTTCAGCCTGTCTTTTCTCCATGCCTTTTTTACTAAAAAACGCACTTGCGTTGGATTTCCAATCCCTTGCTCGTGCGTTTCTTTTTTTATTCTTTTTCTTAACTTAATGATATTGTCCCACTGGAGAAGGCTATTCGTTTATATTTACAATTGATTTTCTTAATGCAACAGCCTTTCTCTGTTTATTCTTCTGTTTGCTCGATAATAGCAATACCAAGCTCCTCTAAATCTGCCGGGTTTGCGTATGATGGGCACTTGGACATAATTTCAGATGCGTTTTGTGCCTTAGGGAAGGCGATAACGTCACGAATGTCCTCGTGACCTAACAGAAGCGTTACCAAACGGTCAAGACCAAAGGCAAGTCCTGCGTGCGGCGGTACACCGTACTTGAAGGCTTCAAGCAAGAAGCCGAACTTTTCCTGTGCGTCCTCCTTGGAAATTCCAAGAACCGAGAACATATGCTCCTGCATTTCTGTGGTGTTGATTCTTACAGAGCCTCCGCCTAATTCTGTACCGTTTAATACGATATCATATGCTCTTGCTCTTACCTTGCCCGGATCTGTATCAATTAAATGATAGTCCTCTGTCATAGGTGCTGTAAATGGATGGTGCATAGCGTAGTAGCGACCGTCTTCCTCGCTGTACTCAAAGAGTGGGAATTCAGTTACCCACAAGAACTTAAAGTCAAATGGGTCAAGAAGTCCAAGTCTTTTTGCACACTCGCAGCGAAGTGCGCCCAAGGTATCAAATACAACCTTATTTTTATCGGCAACAACTAAGATAAGGTCACCGTCCTCAAGCATAAGACGTTCATTAATTGCGTTGTTTTCATTTTCAGTTAAGAACTTGGCATAGGATGAGGAAATCTCACCGTTTGCCTTTTTAAGCCAAGCCAAGCCCTTTGCGTGATAGTGCTTTGCTTTTTCTGTAAGAGAGTCTATTTCCTTTCTTGAGAACTTAGCTCCACCCTTAACATTAATAGCGCGTACGCTTCCGCCATTTTGAACAGCGCCGCTAAACACCTTAAACTCACTGTCCTTTACAATGTCGGAAATATTGTTAAGCTCAAAGCCGAAGCGAATGTCAGGCTTGTCCGAGCCATATCTTTCCATAGCCTCGTGCCAGGTCATACGTAAAAACGGAGTCTTTAATTCCTTACCCATAAAGTGCTTGAAGATGTAAGCCATAAAGCCCTCATTGATTGCCATTACCTCATCCTCTGTTGTAAATGAGATTTCCATATCAATTTGGGTAAACTCGGGCTGACGGTCAGCTCTTAGGTCCTCGTCTCTGAAGCAACGTGCAATTTGAATGTATCTGTCAAAGCCGGAATACATAAGAAGCTGCTTATAGATTTGTGGGGACTGCGGAAGCGCATAGAAATTACCCTTATGTACACGGCTTGGTACAAGATAGTCTCTTGCTCCCTCGGGTGTAGGTCTTATAAGGTTAGGAGTTTCTATGTCGATAAATCCGTTTTCGTTAAAATAGTTTCTTGTAAGGTTGGTAATTTTAGACCTTGCAATAATGTTATTCTGCATAGAAGGACGGCGAAGGTCAAGATATCTGTGCTTCATTCTGAGCTCAGCCTTAACGTCGCCACTGTCTGTAATTTCAAATGGCGGTGTTTGCGCCTTGTTTAAAATCTTAAATTCGTCAACAACGATTTCAATATCGCCTGTTGGGATGTTCTTATTAACTGTTGCTCTTTCTCTTACAACGCCCTTTGCGCAAAGAACGAACTCCGCACGAACAATAAATGCCTTGTCAAAGATTTCCTTTTCTGTGTTTTCATCAAAGGCAAGCTGTACAATACCGCTTCTGTCACGAAGGTCAATAAAGATAAGCGAGCCTAAGTCTCTTTGCTTTTGCGCCCAACCGAGAACGCATACTCTTTCTCCTACATTTGCCTTGGAAAGTGTACCGCAATAGTGGGTACGGCTGTCATTCTTTTCAAAAATTTCCATAATATCCTCTTTCTTACTTACTCTTTATAATCTGGCAAATAGAATCAATTTCAATTTCTTCCTGTGTGCTTGTTGCCATTTCCTTAAGCTGTGCCTTGCCGTTTTCAAGCTCGCTGTCTCCGATAATGAGAGTATAGCGCGCGCCGATTTTGTCAGCGTATTTCATCTGAGCCTTTAAGCTTCTTGCACTAATATCGCATTCAGCATAATAACCGTCTTTTCTCAGGTCATTTACTATCTTCATAGCCTTGGCTCTGGCAGGAGTGCCCATAGGCGCGATATACAAAACAGGCTTTTCTTCCTCAATTTCGGCAGCGCCGCTTTCTTGCATTGCAAGAATGATACGTGTAATGCCCATACCGAAGCCAATACCCGGCAAGGAAGGTCCGCCAAGCTGCTCCATAAGACCGTCGTAGCGTCCGCCGCCGCAAACTGTGCTTTGAGCGCCGATACCGTTACAGATAAACTCAAATACTGTTTTTGTGTAGTAATCAAGTCCGCGAACAATTCTTGTATTGACTGTATATTTAATTCCCTGTGCATCAAGATATGTCTTTAAATCCTTAAAGTGACTGTCACATTCCTCGCACAAATAATCAATAGTATTAGGCGCATCCTTAGCAATTTCGGAGCAAACAGGGCTCTTGCAGTCAAGAACTCTTAAGGGATTGGTTTTAAGTCTTTCACGACAGGTATCGCAAAGCTCCTCCTTGTGAGAGTCAAAATAATTAACAAGCGCCTCTCTGTACTTAGGGCGGCAGTTAGGACATCCGATAGAGTTAATGTGCAGCTCTACATTTTTAATTCCGAGCTCGGAAATGAGAGCATTTGCCAAGGAAATTACCGTTGCGTCAGCGCTTGCGTCCTTTGTACCGAACATTTCAGTACCGAACTGGAAAAACTCACGGCTTCTGCCTGCCTGTGGCTTTTCGTATCTGAAGCAGTTGATAATGTAGTAATAACGAAGGGGCATGACATCCGATGCCTTACCGTTTTCAATAATTGAACGAACTACTGATGCAGTTCCCTCGGGACGAAGAGCAAAAACTCTGTCCTCTCTGTCAGTAAAGGTGTACATTTCCTTTTGTACAACGTCAGTTACCTCGCCAACACCTCTTTTGAAAAGGCTAAGCTCCTCAAAGGTAGGAGTACGTACCTCGCCAAAGCCATAGCGTGATGCTACATCTCTTGCAGTTGACTCGATTTTTTGCCAAAGGCGTGCTTCATTTGGGAAAATATCCATAGTTCCCCTTGGCTTTTGTATTTTAATTGCCATAATTAACCTCGCATATTTAAAAGTATCAGCATATTATATTATTACAATATTATACCAACAAATATTTTATATGTCAATATTATAAAACAAAAAAGTCGGCATAAATGCCGACAGATTTGTTAAGTTACACTTTACCTTACTCCACGTCTGCTTGTTCGCTATCTGCGAATTCAGCAGTTGCAAGACCGTCAAAGTACGCCTTGATAACTGCACCCTCAAGCTCTGCTCTGAACTCAGAGTTGATTGGATGTACAATGTCCCTGTATGTGCCATCAGGATTTTTGCGGCTTGGCATCACGATGAAATACTTGTCCCTTGCGTTAATAACCTTAACGTCATGAACTGCCAAAGCGCCATCAAATGTTACTGAAACAACTGCCTTCATAGGACCGTCGTTAAAGAACTTTCTAATTTTGATGTCAGTTACAACCATTTTGGTGTCCTCCCACTAACAGATTTTTAATAATACATTATAATTATATCAAACAATTGTGAACAATTTAAGTACAATTTAAAAAAATTAAGTGAAAATTTAACAATTTTTGGGTATTTTTACGTAGAATTCAGTACAAAAAAGGAGATTTTTCTGTATGTCTGTGCCTAATACATATTTTTCAACAAAGGAAATTCACAGTATTTTTTCAACAGCTGAAAAAATCTTTTTCGTAGGAGTAGGGGGAGTTGGAATGAGCGCTCTTGCGGAATTTTGCTCCCACATAGGCAAAAGAGTTTACGGCTACGACCAAAAAAGAAGTGTGGAGAGCGCCCGTCTTGAAAAAATCGGAAATATAAAGTACTACTCCACACCCGATAATATTAAGGGTATGGACATGGTAATTTACACAAATGCCATAGACGAGGGCTGCTTTGAGTATAAGTGCGCCAAGCAGAAAAAGGTACCGTTAATTTCAAGAGCCAATTTTTTAGGCTATATTGTAAGCCTTCACAATTCAAGAATCGGCGTTTCGGGAATGCACGGAAAAAGCACAACAACAGCCATGCTTGCTCACATATTCAACACCGCCTGTATGAATCCTACCGTATTCTGCGGCGCTCAAATGCTGAATTTTGGCTCGAATTACAGACACGGTGGCAGGGATTTTTGCATTTTTGAGGCTTGTGAATATCAAAACTCCTTTTTGAGCTTACCTACAAGCGACGGAGTAATTTTAAACATTGATTATGACCATCCCGACTTTTTTAGTGGGATTAATGAAATAAAGCGCTCCTTTGAAAAATATATTAAGGACGCAAAGCGCGTGTATATTAACTACGATGATGAAATATCGCGTGGGCTTTGCCATAAGTCCATTATAACCTATGGAATGAACCGTTGCTCTACATACAGCGCCAAGGTTTACAAAAGCAAGGAAAACGAACAAGGGGTCAGCTTTTTTATTTATAAAAGGGGAGAGCGTCTTTGCAGCTGCTCCTTGAATTTTGCAGGAGAGCATTTTGTTTACGATGCCCTATGCGCCTTTGCGGTTGCTCACACAAACGGTATTGCACCCGATGTTATAAGCAATGCTCTTTCCACCTTTAAGGGCTGCGGAAGAAGAATGGAATTAATGGGAAATTGCGACACAGGTGCGCCTATTTTTGAGGATTACGCTCATCATCCCAAGGAAATTACCGCCTCAATTTCCTCCTTAAAGGAAATGGGATACAAAAGGATTTTGTGCGTTTTTCAAGGTCACACCTATTCGCGCACCTTTTATCTTTACGACCGGTTTACAAGAGCCCTTAAAGACGCAAGTGAGCTTATTGTTTACCCAATTTTTCCTGCGAGAGAGGAAAATGTTTTTGAATTAAGCGAGGAAAAATTTGCCCTTGATTGCGGTGGGGAATATATAACCGATATTGACCAAATCGCACGTTTAGTAAAGCAAAGCGACTGTGACGCGGCCGTTATTATGGGCGCGGGGGATTTATCAAGAAGGCTAAAGCCCTTGTTGTGACAAGCAGTGATTTTGCAAACTAATGGCTTACATTCACTGAAACTCATAATATTTCCGATTTGTTTAGTTAGAGTTTATTTATTCTGTGTATAATTAATTTAACCTAAAATTATTTTATCCTTTACTTTACAATTATTTTGTGTTATAATTACTTGATTATTGTAAAGGAGGGCGTATTTATGAGCTACGAGCAGTATTCTTCTCTTGCTAAGGTTTATGATGCTCTTAATTTCGGTTGCGATTATAATGAGCTTGCCTCATATCTTGCAAGTGAGATAAGGAGCAACGAAAAAAGCAACACCCAGCTTGTTTTAGACCTTGCCTGCGGTACAGGCAAGCTAACACTTTTGCTTCGCGGTCTTGGCTACGATATGACAGGAGTTGATTTAAGCGGAGAAATGCTTAGTGTTGCACGTGAGGAATGCTATAAGCAGGGAATTACAGACATTTTATGGCTATGCCAGAATATGACTGATTTTGAGCTTTACGGAACGGTTGATGCCTGCGTATGCTCCCTTGACAGCATCAATTATTTGACGAAAATAAGCGATGTTAAAAGGTGCTTTTCCCTTGTTTACAACTATCTCATCCCCGACGGTGTGTTTGTTTTCGACATTAATACACCGCATCGCTTTAAAAATGTCTACGGAAATAACGACTACATTTTAGAGCGCGAGGGATCACTTTGCGCTTGGCAAAACGAGTATAATGAAAAAAGCAGGCTTTGCCACTTTTACCTTTCCATTTTTACTGAAAATGAGGACGGTACTTATACAAGAAATGACGAAACGCAAAGAGAAAAATGCTATACAAGGCGTCAAATCGAAAAGGCACTTTCGGAATGTGGCTTTGAAATTATCGGTGTGTACGGTGATTTAAACCATACTCCCGCCACAGAAAACGACGAAAAGTGGTATTTTACGGTTCGATGCAAAAAGGATGAAAATTCACCGAATTTTAGGAGTGTTATATGAGTTCAACAATTATTCGCGCAATGACAAGGGACGGAAGCGCCCGCGCATATGTAATTAATTCCACCGACATTGTAAATAAGGCTATCGGTATTCACAAAACAGCGCCAACCGCTACTGCTCTTTTTGGCAGACTTTTAACTGCCTCAAGCGTAATGGGAACAATGCTTCCCGAAAGCGACAATACTATGACCGTTGCAATAAGAGGTCAGGGTATCGCAGGCACTACGCTTTGTGTTGCCGATTACTACGGAAATGTTAAGGGCTATATTCAAAACCCTTATGCAGATTTACCCCTTAAGCCAAGCGGAAAGCTTGACGTTTCCGGAATTGTGGGCGGCGGTATTCTCTCCGTTTCCAAGGACGTTGGGGCAGAGGTGCCATACAACGGTAACATTGAGCTTGTGAGCGGCGAGGTTGCCGAGGACATTGCACAATATTACGCGGTAAGTGAGCAGGTGCCAACCCTTTGCGCTCTCGGTGTTTTGGTTGACACGGATTACACCTGTCGCGCGGCAGGCGGTGTGTTTGTACAGCTTCTCCCGTTTGCCGACGAGGAGGTTGTCGCTCGCCTTGAGGAAAACGCAAAGCTTTTAACAAATATATCATCACAGTTTGATAAGGGACTTTCAAACGAGGATATTTTGAAGCTTGCCTTAAACGGTATAGAGTATGATCTTTTTGATGAGCTTACGGTTGATTATACCTGCAACTGCTCAGAGGAAAGAACTATGCGCGCTATTTACAGTCTTGGACGCAGTGAGGTTGAACGCATATTCAACGAACAAAAGGAGGCAGGGGAAAAGGAACAGCTTTCCCTTAGCTGTCAGTTTTGCAACAAGGAATATATATACTATAAGGAGCAAGCCTTAAAGCTATTTGAAAACGAATAATTCAAATGCCTTTGGCTTGCCAAAGGAGTATTTATGGGACGAAAAATTGTTTCTCGCTCTAACCGCAAGCCTTGGTATGAGCAGTTTAAAAAAATAATGACAGGCAGATACAAAAAGCCCCAATTCATTTATCTTGGCGAGGAAATTAAGGAAGGGTCTATTATTATAAGCAACCACGAGGGAACTGACGGACCTATGTCCTTAGAGCTTTACCTTGACACCCCTTTAAGAATGTGGGGCGCTCACGAAATGAACTCGGGCTTAAAAATGCTATACAAATATCAGACAGAAATTTATTATCATCAAAAGAAGCATTGGAATATACACTTAGCCCGACTTTTCTGTATTATTGCAAGCCCTTTAACAAATTTGTTTTATAAGGGTCTTAACTTAATTTCAACCTACAAGGATGCACGCTTTGTGAAAACGCTTAAGGAAAGCCACAAGACTATTGCAAACAAGGAAAGTGTTGTTGTTTTCCCCGAGGACTCAACAAAGGGATATTTAAAGGAGCTTGAGGGCTTCCATTGCGGTGTTGTTATGTTGGCTGAGTACTGCTACAAGAAGGGCATTGATGTGCCTATCTATGTTACATATTTAAAAACCGATAGCGTTCAATACGTAATTGACAAGCCAATCACCTATTCACAGCTTTCGCTCACCTGCCAAACAAGAGAGGAAATGGCAGGGGTGCTTCTTAACCGTTGCAACGAGCTTGGCAAAATGGAGCTTGATGAACAAGGAAATATGAACGGCAGCGTTAACGGCGAGCAGGCTATTGCTTAATTCAATAGAAGAGGCTGTTGAATTAAAGTAAAATTGCACAAAAGAAAGCCTTCTCTTGTGAGACACCCTTGTGGTGTGCCTTGTGCAGAAGGGGGACCGCTTTAGCGGTGGATGAGTAGTTGTTTAACTATAAAACACCTCATCCGTCACGCTTTGCGTGCC
>JAFTZI010000086.1 GCA_017461055.1 Clostridia bacterium
GTATTCAAATTCCTATACTCAGATCCAATAGCAGGCTCGGTAGATAGCACACAGGTAGCAGAATGGATATATAACTATTCTAACGATTTAGGACACGGATACATTGACTGTAACGGTAGAAAAATCAGTAAGGATTTGTTTGAAAGCAGCGTTGATAGTGGCAGGACAATGGGATATAACGACAAAACTATTGATTTGGGAGATACATTCGACCTTAACAGCTACGATAGTAACCATAATTGGTGGGACAAGCTTTGGGACTATGGCTTTTCTTGGCCTGACACCAGCGAGCAATATTCAAATGTTGCTCCTATTTATGAGCTAAAGGAAAGTGATTTAAGCGGCAGTGACACAGATATATCAAAAAGGCTTTTAATTAACTCTGATGATGTTGACGAGCTAAAGGACTTTTTTGATGAAGCTGAGGCAAATGATGAAAGAGTTATTCTTTTTAGATTTGCTAATACAGACTACTACTGTGCTCCTGCATTTGCTCCCCATGTACAAAATATCACAAAAACAGATACTAATGTAGCACAACAGACAGTATTTCTTGATTTTGACATTATAGAGCTTACCTTCAACAAGGACGGAGTTTACCATGTAATCCCTGTTGTATCAAGCCCTATGGATGTTATTAACGGATTTACACCTCCACCGGCAGAATTTGAGTGGTGGAAAATAGTATTAGCACTTTTAATTCTCGTCTTGATTATCGTGCTAATTTATCCGATTTTGCCTTATGTAATAAGCTTTATTATGTTCATTGTTAAGTGGGTAATAAGAATAATCTTGCTCCCATTCAAAATGATAGGTAAAGCATTTAAGAGGAAAAAGAGGAAACCAAAAGAAAAGGACGAAGCAAACACAAATACACAATAACAATTTAAGTCGTGGGTGGGACTAACAATCCCACTTACGCAGAAAGGAGATTTATGAAAAAGATATTGATGATTATATTAGCAGTATTTTTACTAATCGCTGCTGTAGGTGCAATAGCAGTTTGGGTAGTACCTGACGAGCAAACAGAGGAAACACCTTCAACAGACACAGGTACAGGTGATACAAATAACGACCTTGATGCAGATAATGGTATAGGACCTCAGACACCGCCTATTATTCAAGTAGAGAATGTTGAGGATTTAACAGCAGCCCTTGCCAGCATAGAGGACGGAGCAACCATTGAAATTCCATCAACACTTGAAATTTCAGAGCCACTAAATGTTGGCAATAAGGAAGTAACTTTTATTTTCTCAGAGGACTACGATAAGACAGTTAGCGTAGAGCTTGAGGAAGGTAAAGTAACCATTATGAATGGACATTTTAACGGTATTGACATTGGTGGTAAAGGTACACTTATTCTTGAAAATGTAATGTCTTTAGCAACAACAGAGGGTGATAGTGGTCTTGCACTTTTAGATGGTGCTGATATAACAGTACAAATCAAAGGTAGCGTATCACTCACGGGAGCAAAAGACGGTGATGGAATAGAAGTTCCTTACGGTACAAAGCTTCTTTTGACAGGAGAAAACCTCGTTGCAGTTGGTAATAATGGTCTTGAATATCTTGCCATTGATGGCTATGGTAACACAGATGATGAAACATATCTAAATAAAAGGGGTAGTGGCATAGGAAATGCCGTCCAGAACATAGGTTCACTAACCATTAAAGATATGGCTTCACTCACAGCTAAGGGCTATGGAAACAAGGCTTTCGGTATCGGTGGTGGAGATAAGTCAGTAGTAACTATTGAAAATACCGTTATTGAGTACGCAAAGGGTGGTTTTGCACAAAGCACATTCATAGCAAGCGACCTTAATTATGGTAAGCAAGAAGCCGAGGGTGGTTGTGCTATCGGTGTCGGATGTGGCATTGATGGCGATTATGACTCAGGTATTCTTAAAATGAAAAATGTAACAGTAAAGCAAGCAGACGGTGGTTCTAAATCAGCAGCTATCGGAGCTCTTTATTGGACTGCTGTAGATATTACTATTCAAGACTGTAATTTTGACAAAATCACAGGTGGAACTGCATCAGCAGGTATTGGTGGTAGCCGAGTGTATAAAAATGTAAGCAAGGACCAGTATGTAAAGATTTTCATTGATAATTCTAAAATCAATGTAACAGGCGGTCAGTACGGAGCAGGTATAGGCTCAGGTTATGACTGTTATTGTCAAACTGATTATTCTGTAACTTACATTGAAATTATCGGTGAAAATACAGTTATCAATGCACAAGGCGGTATCAATGCAGCAGGTATTGGTACCGGACATCACAGCGCCGGACTTGCAGGATATATTCTCCCAGAGTGTGAAGTAAATGCAAAGGCAGGCGAGATGTTCATTTATGAGGAAACATATACACAGCCACAAGATATAGGCTATGGTATGTGCAATCCTAATAACGAGTTTGCTAATGCAGCTCTTGTATTCGATATTCAAGGTGAGTGTGTTGAAGCTCCTGTTATTCTTCCAATAGTAGAGGATGAAACAGACGAGCCAACAACCGAAGAAGAAACCATAGAGGAGGCTTAATTATGACAGAAAATGTAACATTCAAGCAAAAAGCATCTGAAACTTGGGTTAAAACCAAGGAAACAACAAAAAAGGCTTGGGGTAAGACAAAGGAAGTAACCAAGAAAGGCTGGGAAAAAGGCAAGGTAGTGTATGGCGAAACCAAGACGGATTGGAAAGCATCATACAATGTTGGCTTTAACTCAGGTGTAAACGACTATGAGCATGTAGCATCAAGATTTGGTAGCAAGTTTATGGCAACAGTTGGCTACAGAAACGGTCTTAGAGAGGCACATAGGAACGCTAAATACTTAAAGAAAATAGGTAAATAAGGTGTTCTATGGCTTACAAGGAGTATGACTTTAAAAGGCACTTCGCTTACATAGCAGATGTGTTAGGGGATGAAGTGTCTTACGATAATTTATCTTTACACCTTGATAGCAGGCTCTTTTTAAGAAACGAAAAGGACGGTAACTACGCCCAGATTGTTTATCTCACTAATAACAGATTTAGAGTTATTCTGTGTCTTAACAAACTGGGCTGTATCGTCCACAAAACCTCAAAATCCTTTGAGAAGTGTATAGATTTCTTAAATGATAATGCCTTCATATCAACGGATATAATACGAAAATGGAAAATAGAAAATACAAAAATAAAGGAGATTATATAATGCAATCAAGAATAGAAAAATTAAAACCTTATTTGGATAAGGTAACACAGGATTATGGAAATGTGTTTTATGTTGCATCTGTTGAACTTGAAAAGGGCGTAATCTTTTTGAAAAGATGCGGATTTGATAATTTTATTGAAATATCAGATTTCTTATCAGATATGGTGCTTATGAAAATTTTGGTAGGTGCTGGCACGCTTGAAATTGATATTTTGATTACAAGCCCGGAGGAAATGGCTGACTATATTAAACAGTACATGCCATTTTTAGAGGCTATAAGAACAGATGATGAAGAGGATGATGACGAACCGATTCAGTATTCTGTGCTTATAAATGAAGAAGCTCTTGATATACCGACCGATAACTGTATTTGCGTTGATGGAATATATATATCGGTAACAAAGTTAGGTGAGGAGTAAAACTATGACGAAATATTTTGTAGTAATTGCAGAGTATGACTATCCTGTTGCAGTTGAGAAATATCAGATTAGAGGAAGGAAAGTTTTACATAAATTTATGGCACACGACTTCTTAGAAGCAGTAGCAATCAAAAACAAATGGGCGAAGGAGAGTGATATTTGTGTTCGGTTGGCTCAAAAGAAGGAAAGAGCTGAAAGAAAGCCAAGCTCAGCATCAGCGTAGAGCAAAGATTCTTGATGAAAGA
>JAFTZI010000087.1 GCA_017461055.1 Clostridia bacterium
ATCACTCATTAATAATCAAATTCGATTGTATTATTGCCGATTACGAGGCTGGTGATTTTTTCGTTGTCAATTACCACTGTTGCGGAGCTGTATTGCTCGCCGAAAATAGGGTCTAATTCCTGTGTGTTTAAGTAAAAAAGAACGCTTAGCTTACCGTTTTCCAAGAAGGAAACCTCATAAGCGCCCTCAAATTTTAATGACCTTATAAATTCGTAGGCTTGATTTGCCATTGATTGACTCAAGCTTGAGCTTTCAATTATTTCCTTGCTTGTGGCACTGTTATAAATACCGTCAAAATAGTCGGGTAATTCTATGTTTATTTTTCCGTGATTTAGATACAGGGTGTCACTTTTTTGCTCATTATGGCTATCTGAATTAACTACCGAATGATACAAAAGTGCACCGTCTGCAAAGCCAAGCTCGATGTGGCTTGTTTCGTTAATTTTATAAATGTATGTTCTTGACTCCATACTGTAAACAAAGTCATTGTACATTAAAGCATAGCCGCTGAATTTTTCTGTTACATACAAATTAGCATTACTTTTTTCGCTGCTAATAAAAAACTCCTCGGTAAAAATTCCGTTTTCAGTTTTCCATTTGCGTGAGCTTTTATCTGTGTAGTCAACATATGTATTTGAATTAAATACAGTAAAGCTGTTAAGGCTGTTTACGGAAAGGGCATTTTTCCATTCACTATAGGAAACGGTGGTAATAACCTCTTTGCTTAAATAATCTCCGCAAAGATAGCACTCGCCCTTTAAATATACAGAGCTTGTAGAGGATGTGTTTTTATCAATTGAAGCCTTATACCAATAATGCTCGCAGTTTATATCAGCAGGCGGCGGTGGAGTTGGATTTTTGTTATCTAAAATAACATCGTTATTTGAGGAAGATGAGCTATGCTCATTCTCACAATTTTCCTCATTGTTATCGGTGCAAGCGCAAAATACAAAAATAAAGCACATTGCCACAAAAATTAAAGCAAAAATTTTCTTACTCATCATCATTCTCCTTATAATTTCTTGCTAATCTTAGCCTTGAAATAAGAGTTCTTAATCCTTCCTCGCTTGACCCATTTGAAATTGCGATTTTTGCGTAATGCTCGCATTTTTCGTCGTCCCCTATGGCGCAGTAGCACATAGAAAGACAGCTTGCGCTCTGGTGAAGATTTGCTTTAATTTCAAGCGCCTTGACAGCATAAGGAATAGCTTCCTCATAAAGACCCTGTGTAAACAAAGCTTGCGCCATATTGTTGTAAGCGTATGGATTGCTTTTATCAAAGCTTATAGCCTGTGTATAGCACTCAATCTGCTTTTCAAAATTGCCCATTTTCTTGTACACGTAGCCAAGATTTGACCAAGCCTCGCTTTTTGACATATCATAGGAAAGAAGCTTTTCATAGGTTTTTATTGCCATTTCGTTTGCGCCCATATCCGTATAACAAAGACCCATAAACATTAAAACAGCATATTTTTCGCTGCTTAACTGACATTTTGAAAGAAGCTCGTTAAAAGCATCAATAGCCTTATTGAATTTGTTTTGATTGTACAAATCAATAGCCACAAGAAGCTTGCGCCTTTCCTTTTTGTATTCGGGGGATACAAATGCTCCGCCTATAATATTTTCATACTTGCTCTCATAAACAGCAAAGGTTTTTTTGTCCCCTGAGGAGTAAACAACCACGTGTCTTATAAGAAACAAAAAGTCGCCTATAAGAAGTGTAACAGAGCCCTTTATTGAATTAGAGCTGACTTGTCCGTTCATAAGGTAATCTATAACAGGCATAGCAATAGTGATTGCAAGGAGCAAAAAGAAGCAAATGCCCAAAATAATTTTTCTTTTTTTCATAATAAGTCCTTTCTTTAAATATAAATCTATTTTAACAAAAAACAATCATAAAGTCAATTAAAATTACTTGTAAAACGGATGTAATTATGTTAAAATTTATTTATCATAGAAAGGAGCAGAGAATTATGAATTTTAATAAATCAATTTTTGAAAACAGAAAAGAGCTGAACAGACCCTTTTTAGTAGCTCACAGAGGTGTATGCGGAGCAAACGTGCCCTGTAACTCCATAGCATCATATCAAATTGCATTAAGTCAAGGCGCTGACGTTGTTGAAATTGACGTTTCCAAGTCAAAGGACGGAAGGTTTTTTGTTTTCCATCCTTGGATGGAGCCGCAGTTTTTAAAATCAAAGTACCTGTGTGACTTAACCGCAGAGGAAATAAGCAGCCTTCGCCTTTTAAATCAAGACGGAGTGCCTACAAGCTACCATGTACCCACTCTTGAAGAGGTATTGCTTCTTTTAAAGGACAAGGTTTACATAAATGTAGATAAATTTTGGACAGACGTTGAAGGAATTTCCAATGCAATTCGCAAGGCAGGAGTTGAAAAGCAGGTAATTGTAAAAACAAATGTAGATGAAAAAAGCCTTGAGGACGTGGCTAAATTTGCCCCCGATTTTATGTTTATGCCTCTTGTTTGGCACAAGGACGAGGTGACAGACGGTCTTATTAAAAGGGGCATAAATCAAATAGGCACAGAAATTCTTTTTGATAAGGAAAGCGACCCCTGTATAAGTGACGAATACATAAAGAAAATGCACGAAAAGGGACTTTTGGTGTGGGCAAATTCAATTATCTATAACGAAAAGGAAGTAATTAACGCGCTCCACTCCGACGACGTTTCCTTAACAAAGGGCGGAGACGCAGGCTGGGGCTGGCTCATTGACAAGGGCGTTGACTTTATTCAAACAGACTGGCTCTTAATGCTTAGAAATTATATTGATAAAAGAAATAATTAATTTAGAAGGCTGACACCTTAAGAATTCTACATTATCAAGTAAAACAAAAATAAATATTACAAAAACGGAGTTTCTAAACTCCGTTTTTGTATTCTTAATAAACTGCCTTACTCCACTAAGGCTTGGCAGATTAGGAGGAGAAATTTTCGGTTTTGCCTTAGGGGTCCTCAACCCGCTCTTTAGTAGGGTTGGGGTTCCCATAGCCTTACGGGAACCGAGCCCGTTTGGTTTGAAATGGAAAATAGCTTGCCTTACTGTGTTGAAAAAACTTGATAATTTTTTAATTACCTGCACTTTTTC
>JAFTZI010000088.1 GCA_017461055.1 Clostridia bacterium
AAAAACGCACTGTCATTCTGAGGCTTGCCGATTACGCAGTATGCCTTGTGCAAGAATCTGCTTTGCTTTGTGCAAGGCTTGAATGGCACGAGCATAAAAAAGATCCATTCGCTACACTCAGGATGACAGGTTAGTTAAACTCAATAGCGCTCTTAACAAGCACGAGGTGACAAAAAGAAGATTTGTAAAGCTTTAACCGAAACAAAGTACTACAATAGCTTTTTCAACAAAAAAGGGCTTGTGGGTTATACACCCGCAAGCTCCTTTTCTTCGGATTGTGTTAAATTTTCGGTTACGGTATCGGCGCTTGATTGTTGCTCCCTTGCTTCAAGGTTTTTCTTGGCAGAGGTAAGCATAAGCTTAATTCTGTTAAGCTGGTTAACCTCGGAAGCGCCCGGGTCGTAGTCAACCGCTACGATGTTTGACTCGGGGTAGTTTTTGCGAAGCAGCTTAATAACGCCCTTACCTACAACGTGGTTCGGCAGGCAAGCAAAGGGCTGAATACAAACAATATTCGGCGCGCCTGTCTTAATCAGCTCAACCATTTCACCCGTTAAGAACCAGCCCTCTCCGTATTGGTTACCAATAGACAAGAATGGCTTGGCAAGCTTTGCTACCTGGCTTATCTTAATAGGCGAATCAAATCTTACACTGCTCTCAAGAGCCTTAATGGCAGGCTTTCTTATAAGCTCAATTGCCTTAATTCCAAGCTGTGACTTAAAGGACGAATTCCACTTAATGCCCAAGAACCTGTGCTTATAAACCGTGTTATACATACAGTAGTTCAAAAAGTCAATTAAATCGGGCACAACCGCCTCAGCGCCCTCTGACTCCAAAAGGTCTACTAAGTGGTTATTTGCAAGGGGCATATACTTAACAAGAATTTCACCCACTACGCCAACACGTGGCTTTTTCATATCCTCGTAAATAGGTAGAGTGTCAAAATCCTTAACGATACCGCGACAAACCTCTTTATATTTATACCTTGTCTTTTTGTTGGTAAGAAGGTCAACGCAAATATCGCTCCACTTTTTCCAAAGCGCGTTAGCTGAGCCCTTTTCTTGCTCATAAGGGCGGACTCTGTATAAGCAACGCATAATAAGGTCGCCGAGAATAGCCGCCTTGAGCGCCCCCATAATAAGCGGAACGCTTAGCTTAAAGCCCTCGTTTTTCTCGAGTCCCACAGCGTTTAAGGAAATTACGGGAATATGTGACATTCCAACCTTGTCAAGAGCGCGTCTTATAAATCCAACATAGTTGCTTGCACGACAGCAGCCGCCTGTTTGCGTCATAATAATGGCAAGCTTGTTTGTGTCGTACTTGCCTGACATTACCGCATCCATTATTTGTCCCACAACGGTGATAGACGGGAAGCAGGCATCGTTATTAACGTATCTTAAGCCAACATCAATAGCCGCCCTGTTATCGTTGTCCAAAACCTCCATATTATAACCGTTTTTGGCAAAAACAGGCTCTAAAATATCGAAGTGAATAGGTGACATTTGGGGAGCTAAAATGGTGTAGCCCTTTTCACGCATTTCCTTGGTAAACTCGGTGCGCTTATACTTAACAGGCTGAACATTTGGCACAATTCCCTTTTCGCGTCTCATATTCATTGCCGAAATAAGACTTCTTATTCTGATTCTTACCGCGCCTAAGTTGTTAACCTCGTCAATTTTCAAAACTGTATAAAGCCTGCCCGAGCCCTCCATAATTTCGCAAACCTGGTCGGTGGTTACCGCGTCAAGTCCGCAGCCAAAGGAGTTTAATTGAATAAGCTCTAAATTTTCGTTTCTTCTTACAAAGGTAGCCGCATTGTAAAGACGTGAGTGGTAAACCCATTGGTCGTTTACTCTTAAGCTTTCAATTTCATCAAATACCTCGGGCAAGGAGTCCTCGGTAAACACATTAAAGCCATAGGAAGCAATAAGCTCGGGAATACCGTGATTAATTTCGGGGTCGATATGGTAAGGTCTGCCCGCAATTACAATGCCGCGCTTCGTCGGGTCATTTTCCATTTGTGAAAGAAGCTCCTTACCCTTTTTCCTGATATCGCTCTTTGCTCTTTCCTGCTCGCGCCAAGCCAAGGAAACAGCCCTTTTAATTTCGCTTGCATCAATGTCAAAGCTCTTTTCCTTTACAAAGAAGTTAAGAAGCCTGTCATATGCGGTTTTTTCGTCGGTAAATGCAATAAACGGACGAAGATACTTAACCTGTCCCTCAACGATTTCGTCAACGTTGTTCTTTAAATTCTCCGAATAAGAAACAACAATAGGACAGTTAAAGTGATTTTGCGCGCTTTCCTTTTCCTGTCTTTCGTAGAAAACGCAGGGGTAGAAAATAGTCTTAACTCCCTCATTAATAAGCCATTTAATATGACCGTGAGATAGCTTTGCAGGGTAGCACTCACTCTCTGACGGAATGGTGTCCATACCAAGCTCATATATCTTTCTTGAGGATTTCGGAGATAAAATTACTCTGAAGCCAAGCTCCTTAAAGAAGGTAGCCCAGAAGGGATAATTCTCGTACATATTAAGTACGCGGGGAATACCTATTTCGCCTCTTGGGCATTCGTATTGGGGAAGCGGCTCGTAGTCAAAGAGCCTTTGCATCTTGTATTCCACTAAGTTAACGCCCTTTTCCGCTCCCTTTTCCTGTCCCAAGCCCTTTTCGCATCTGTTACCTGTAATGTGACGTCTGCCGCCGGGGAAGGTGTTTATTGTCAAAAGGCATTTGTTGTTACAGCCATTACATCTTGTTGTCTTTGTTTCGTATGTAAGCTTTAAAATTTCCTCTATCGGTAAGGTTGAGGTTTGCTTGCCTCTATGATTGTTTTTCGCAATAAGGGCAGCGCCAAATGCGCCCATAATACCCGAAATGTCGGGACAGGTTGCACTAACACCGGAAATTTTTTCAAAGGCGCGTAAAACAGCCTTGTTATAGAATGTACCGCCCTGTACAACAACGTGCGCGCCTAAATCGGCGGCGGAGTTAAGCTTAATAACCTTAAACAAAGCATTCTTTATAACAGAGTACGCAAGACCTGCGGAAATATCGGCAACGGTTGCGCCCTCCTTTTGCGCCTGCTTTACATTGGAGTTCATAAATACGGTGCATCTTGTACCTAAATCAATGGGGTTTTTTGCAAACAGCGCCTCGGTTGCAAATTCCTCGGCTGTGTAGCCAAGTGAGCTTGCAAAGTTTTCAATAAATGAGCCACAGCCCGATGAGCAAGCCTCATTTAAAAGAATGTTATCAACGCTTCCGTTCCTGATTTTAACGCACTTCATATCCTGTCCGCCAATATCGAGAACGCAGTCCACCTGTGGGTCAAAAAATTCTGCGGCGGTACAGTGCGCAATAGTTTCAACCTCGCCTAAGTCAAGGTTAAAGGCAGATTTCAAAAGATTTTCGCCATAGCCCGTTGAGCAGGAATATGCAATTCTTGCTTCCTTGGGCAATCTTTTGTTAACCTCCTCCATTGCGCGTATGGCGGTTTTTATGGGAGAGCCTTGGTTATTTGAATAGAAGGAATACAAAAGCTCACCGTCCTTGCCAATCAAGGCAAGCTTGGTTGTGGTTGAGCCTGCATCAATTCCAAGGTAGCAATCTCCTTGGTATGTGGAAATATCACCCTTTTTTACACACGCCCTTTGGTGCTTGGCGTTAAACTCGTCAAGCTCCTCTTGGCTTTCAAATAAGGGGTCAAGCCTCTTTAATTCAAATTTCATCTCAATGCCGCTGTTCAGCTTGGAAATAAGGTCTGAAAGCTGGTGGCTGCTTGTGTCCTTAGCCTCAAGAGCAGCGCCAAGAGCGGCGAAAAGATGAGAATTTTCGGGGTCTACTATGTTTTCTGGCGTTAGCTTAAGAGTTCTTATAAACGCCTTTTTAAGCTCGGGTAAAAAGTGAAGCGGGCCGCCAAGAAAGGCAACACAGCCACGTATTGGCTTACCGCAGGCAAGACCCGAAACAGTCTGGTTTACAACGGATTGGAAAATAGAAGCAGATAAATCCGCCTTTGTTGCGCCCTCATTTATAAGGGGCTGAATATCTGTCTTTGCAAAAACACCGCAGCGCGCGGCAATGGGGTATATCTGCACGTAATTTTCCGCCTCAGCATTAAGACCCGCAGCGTCCGTTTGCAAAATAGCCGCCATTTGGTCTATAAATGAGCCTGTTCCGCCTGCGCAAATACCGTTCATTCTCTCTTCAACGTTGTTTCCGTCAAAGTAAATTATCTTGGCATCCTCGCCGCCTAACTCTATGGCTACATCGGTCTTGGGTGCTACAAATTTCAAGGCAGAGGCAACTGAGGCTACCTCTTGTATAAACTCAATACCAAGCGCCTTGCCAAGATTAATAGCGCCTGAGCCTGTAATCTTCGCCTTTAAAAGACACTCTCCCAGAATTTCCTTAGCCTCGCCCAAAAGCTCTGCCAAGGTCTCCTTTGTGTGAGCGCAATGCCTTCTGTACTCGGCATAAAGCATCTTTCCGTTTTCATCGGTAACGACAAGCTTAACCGTGGTTGAGCCAATGTCAATACCTGCATAATATGTATTCATATAATATCTCCTCTTATGGCAAAGCAAGACCCGGCTATACTCCAATTTATTACGACAAATTCCGTCTTACTCTGCTCTCAAATCTTAAATTTTTTAAATATTTGAACACTAAAGGTTAAAAACAACACTAATCCATTTTAACTACATTATATACCTAAATTGTTACAAAACTTTGAACAAACAAAATTTTAATGTGTAAATTAAATATTATATGGGGATAACCGCCAAAAACAAAATACACCCTGTATGTACCTGCCATATGTTAGGTACACATAGGGTGTATTTTTATCTTTGTAGCTCGTTTAATAGGAAATCATATTTCAAAGCAAAAATAATTTAGTCTTTTCTATTACTGTATTTCTCAACAACCAATGGCATTACAGAAACCTTTTCACAAATATCGCACAAGCAATCATCTAAATTTTTCCATTCTGCTTGAATTTTGTCATCCTCTCTTTCAAAAGCATATACCCTGTGAGAAACAGTATCTATCATTATTTCCGTTGTGGAATTCCAATCGTCGCATCGTCTGTATACTCCGATTTTCAAATATGTATCAGGTATATTGTCGTGCTTCCTTAAATCCTCAATTCTTATGTCGAAGCATTCTTCCTCGTCACAAGGTCTTTCAAAGGGTGGTCTGCAAGGCAGGCCAAACAATGTTAAGCCATCATGTGCAAATTCCATTGGCTTTTTAGTTCTTTTATCAATAGAATTTAGCACAATTATTTTATGATTGTATAAAGATAGTCCGTTATATTTTTTCAAAAGCTTTATGTATTCCTTCGGGAATTCATTTTTATAGTCGCTTATAAGTATTTCCTTAACTGCTCTGTCGCCAATAGGCTTAAATATCATATGTCTTGATTTTGGAATGCCCAAAGGCTCAATCAAAAGCGTTTCGTTTTTTCTGACAATTGTATTGTCTTTGTTTTCTTTTATGATTTTATCAACAATCTTAAAAAACTTCATAGATTCTCCTTATTCAACCAATTTAATACATAAACAATTTATCAAAAATTTCAATTAAGTTAATGCAGTCTTACCAAATATTTTCCGACAAATACCTTGTGCCTGTATCGGGGAAAATAACAACGATGTTTTTGTTTTCCTCGCGCTTTGCAAGCTCGATAGCGGCGCACAATGCACAGCCTGAGGAAATGCCTGCTAAAATGCCCTCGCATTTGCTAAGCTCGCTTGTGAGCCTGTATGCGTCCTCGTCGCTTACGCAAATTATCTCGTCGTAAACGGATTTATCTAAGGTTTCGGGAACAAAATTTGCGCCTATGCCCTGTATTTTGTGCGGACCTGCCTTGCCTTCGCTTAAAAGCGGACTGCTTTTCGGCTCAACTGCCACTACACGAATACGGGAGCTTTGCTCCTTTAGGTATTTGCCTGCGCCGCTTAAGGTGCCGCCTGTGCCTACCGCGCTGACAAGCGCATCTATTTGCCCTTCCATATCTCTGTAAATTTCGGGGCCTGTTGTCATATAGTGCGCGCTTGGGTTTGCCACGTTTTCAAATTGCCCTGCAATAAATGAGTTTTCTCTTTCCTTGGCGATTTTTTGGGCTAACTCGTTTGCGCCCTTCATACCAAGCTTACCGTCACTTAATATTACCTCTGCTCCGTAGGCGCGCATAATTTGTATTCTTTCCTTTGACATAGTATCGGGCATTACAATAACAGACTTAAAGCCCATAGCTCCACCAATCCCCGCAAGTCCTATGCCAGTATTTCCCGAGGTTGCCTCGATTATTGTGCCGCCTCTTGTGATTTTGCCCTCTTTAAGCGCCTCGTCTATTATATTTTTTGCAATTCTGTCCTTAGCCGAGCCACAAGGGTTTAAAAGCTCTAACTTTGCAAAAATGTTGCTTTTCAGATTATACTTTTTCTCAATTTCGCAAAGCTCCAGAATAGGAGTATTGCCTACAAGCTCCGAAACGGATTTATATATGGCCATAATGCTACCTCACATATTGAATTAATTATATTGTATCACAACTTTATCACCCCGTCAACGGACAAATATACATATTAACACTTTACTTTTTCGTCAATTTGTGATACAATATAGAAAACTTTTTAAAAAGGGGGAGTTCGGCTTGGCATACGGATTAATTTTTGACTTGGACGGAACATTGGCTGACACAATGGATGACCTTAAAACAGCGGTCAATGCCACACTTACAAGGCTCGGCTACGAAACACGTACAAAATTTGAGCTTTTGAATTTTATAAACAACGGCTCAAGGGAGCTTATTCGCCGTTCCCTGCCAACAGCGGTTCAAACCGAGGATTTTATTATTGACAGCGCCCACAATATGTTTTTTGAGGAATACGAAAAGTGCTTTTGCGAGAAAACAAGAGCCTATCCCGGAATTTATGACGCTTTGGTGCAGCTAAAGCAAAAAAAATTCAAGTTAGGCGTGCTTTCCAACAAGCCCGACCCATTTGTAAGAGTTATTGTTTCCACACTTTTCGGTGAAAATACCTTTGATTTTGTTATGGGAAAAAGCGATTTCCCACACAAGCCCGACCCAAGCTCTGCTCTTTTTGTAGCTAAGGAAATGGGTGTTAAGCCGCAAAAATGTATTTTTGTGGGAGATTCCGACATTGATATGTTTACTGCCGAAAACGCAGATATGCGCTCTATCGGTGTTCAATGGGGCTACCGCAGCACCGACCTGCTCCTTTCAGCCGGCGCTAACTATATAGCCGAAAGCCCTACCGAAATGATTGAGCATGCCCTTGAGTGCGTGCGCATAATCAAAATGGAGCGAAAGCTAAGCTTCAGCCGAAAAAGAAAAAAGGCGCAGAACGACGAAACAAATTAAGAGGAAAAACGCTGTCATTCTGAGGCCTGCCGATTACGCAGTATGCCTTGTGCAAGAATCTGCTTTGCTTTGTGCAAGGCTTGAATGGCGCGAGCATAAAGAAGATCCATTCGCTACGCTCAGGATGACAGGTTAGTTAATTCTTTTTCCCATAGTAGAAACGCGCCAATCCAAAAGGGACTGTTGCATTAAGATAATCAATTGTACAATATAAACAAATAGCCTTCTCCGCCGGAGAAGGCTATTCGTTTATATTACACTATCGGCTTGCTTATTGAGTCTGCCTGTTTTTCATATTTTTGTGATTTGTGCCTTATTATGAAGCCTTGGCTACAATTTCGTTATATGAGGCAAAGTAGTACTTGCCTGTTAGCTCGCCCTTTGTGTCGTCCTGCATATATGAATATTCGGTGGTGTTACCGTCGCTTACCGCCACATATGCGCCAAGCGCAAGCTTGGTGTTCATATTTTCGGCTGTAAAGCCGATTATCTTAAGCTCAAAGGCTGTAAAGTTATAAGCTGTTATTTCAGCACTGATAACCCCTGCTGCCGCTCCGTTTTTGCCAAATATATCACCGCTTCCAAGCTTGTTCTGTGATACTGCAAATACACCGTATTTTACGGTCTTGCCTGTTATCTCGTTGTATTTTGCAACAGCTACGCTGTTTACTGTAAAGCCTATTGCAATTCCGCCATTGCCGTTTTCCTGCGAGGAGTAGCCTTGGCAGGAGAACAAAGCGTCTAACTTTTCAGTAGTGCCGTAGGCGCAGCCATCGTTAGTACAGCCAACGTAATGCTCGCCATTTTCCAAGAAGCTTAGATATGTAACCCTTTCGCTGCTTATATGCTCCTTTGCTTCCTTGTATGTATAATCAGCGCATACAGAGCAAATTACAGCGGTTGTACAGTCACCGTCGTCCTGCGGTTCTATGTGAACGCCATTATATACTACATCGCAAAGGTTACAATTGTAAACAATCATATTTCCTGTATATGTTCCGGCTTCATAATCCTTATATTCGCAATTTCCTGCCTTTGTAAAGCGTGATGAGGAGGAAATCCCCTCTATATACTCATAGTCAGAGCCTGTATAGAATGTAACAAATTTGATACTGCTGCTGGCGCTTGGTAACGCGTCTGTAAATGGCTCGATATTTTCAGTCAGCACAAGCTCTGTTATGCTTGTACAGGAATCAAATGTATCGGCGGTAAGTACAGAGCCGAGCACAACCACTCTTGTAAGATTATTGCAAGCCTTGAATGAGCTTGAGCCTGTATTTGTAACGGTAGATGGCAATATTAATGTTGTTATTGAGATTCTTGTAAATGCATATACGCCAATCTATACTGTATTTTCAAGTGTTAGTGTTGCAAGCTTATTGCAATCAAAAAACGCTCTTTCGCCAATTGCCGTAGCCTTGCAATGAACAGTAGTAATATTAGGGCAATTTCCAAAAGCGTAGGTTCCCACGCTTGTAACTGTGGACGGAATAACAACTGATTTAACATTAGCGTTACCGCCTTTAGCATTTTGGCTGCCAAATGCCTTGCTTTCTATTTTTGTAACCGTATATTCTGTACCCTCAAACGTAACTCGTTCCGGAATAACAACCTCTGCAAGCTGACAGCTTTTTTGATTAGTGCCTGCTACTGAAGCCTCTGTTCCGCTAAAGTTATAGTAAATACCGTCAATTAACTGAGCGGCAGATGCGAAAATTACAAAAACGCAAGATAGCATAGCCATCATTAATAGCATTAAAAGAATTTTCTTTCTCATAAATTTCTCCTTTAAACGTGAATTATTTGACCTAAAGCTATTTTTATTTTAGCATATATTACTATGTAATTCAACTGAATTTTTGAAAAAATCGCCTATCGATACAAAAAAAGCTACATAGATTTTCACCCATATAGCCTTTTATTATGTATTGACCATTAGTCGCCCGTTTTTTAAATTTCTTTACAAAGGAGCCTTTACAATCCCTCCGTCACCCTACGGGTGCCACCTCCGCGCAAGGCATACCCACAAGGGGCACCTTTACACAAAGGAGGCTAAACAATCCCTCAGTCACCTTTGGTGACAGCTCCGCACAAGGCATACCCACAAGGGGCACCTTTACAAAGGAGCCTTTACAATCCCTCCGTCACCCTACGGGTGCCACCTCCCTTTACACAAAGGAGGCTAAAGATACGCATTTGTAACCTATCTCTTTTGCTTTAGCAAAAATATCACTTGCGAAGCAAATATCACTGTGCGGAGCCAATATATTTGGATTATCAAAAATGTCTCCACATATGGCGTAGCACAATATCACTGAGCCGAAGGCTCAATATCACTGCAAGGCAACGTCAGTTGAATTGCTCAGAAGGTTTTTCCGTCCTTAACGGCGCCTAACATAATTTCTGCGCTCTTTACGTTGGTGGCAAGAGGAATGCTCTGCACGTCGCAAAGGCGAAGAAGGGCGGAAACGTCAGGCTCGTGCGGCTGTGAGGTAAGAGGGTCACGAAGGAAAACTATTAAATCAAGCTTTCCCTCAGCTACCATTGAGCCTATTTGCTGGTCACCGCCAAGGGGACCTGACTTCATTCTCTGTATCTTAAGTCCTGTTTCACCCATAATGAGTGCGCCTGTCGTTCCTGTTGCAACAAGCTCGTGCTGTGCAAGAGTGTCCTTATATTTGATAGCAAGCTCTATCATAGCATCCTTTTTCTTGTTATGTGCAATTAATGCAATTTTCATTTTTTATCTCCTTTTATTTCAAAACACATTTGTAGGTGGCTTCCTTCTTTTTAGTTGTATATACTGTGCCGTTTGGCATAGTAATAACCTTTTTTACATTGTCATTTTCCGAAGATACGGTTAATGTAAAGCGTTCCTTTTCCTTTTTCCACTCAACCCTTACAT
>JAFTZI010000089.1 GCA_017461055.1 Clostridia bacterium
ATGTCAATAGTACTTTTAAATTCTATGATAAGATTTTTCAAAGGAGTGTGAAAAAATGACCTATTACCAAAGATTAAGGGATTTGCGTGAGGACAGGGATTTAAAGCAGATTGACGTTGCAAACGTTCTTAAAATTGAGCAGACCCAATACAGCCGATATGAACGCGGAGTGCAAATGATGGGCATTGACAAGTATATTGTTCTTGCCCGATTCTATAACGTTTCCCTCGATTTTTTAACAGGGCTGATTAGCACTCCTGAGCCTCTTGACAGGCGAAAATAAGCGCTAAACTTGTTAAAAATGCCTTCTCTTGTCTGAGAAGGCATTTTTAGGTTAGCTCTATTGCGCAGATTTCAATGTCGTATTCAAAGGATTGGCTAACGATTTTTACTCTTTTGGGGACGGAGTTATCACCTAAGGTGATTTGGAAGTGGGTGCCTGCTTGCTCAAAGGTTAAAATGCTTTCCCCGTCCTGCTCCCAAGCGCCTGTTAGGCACTCCTCGCTTTGTGAAAAAATAGATGCTATGGCGCATATACCGTTTAAGTGCTCCTTATCAACCTCTATTTTAATGTCCTCGGTGGCTACTGTGGCGCTGCTTTCTGTTATTTCAAAGCAAATGCCCTCTGCTTCCTTTGGCTCTGATATGCTTATTTTACAGCCGGTTTCGTCCTTTGTGAGCAAAACTGTATATTTATCGTTTATTTTACATTCCGCTTTTATATTTTTGCTTTGATAATCAAGAATACCGTAATCACGTCCGCAGCCGCTAATTAAGGTAACTATGAGCAAGGCTAACACTAAAATTAATCTTTTCATATATTTCTCCCAAGAGGTGGTCTTGTAAAAATATATGAAGCTTGCTTTTAATTTATAACTGCGGCAAGTACGGTCATATCGTCTCTTGTGCCGCGCTTTCTTGCCTCCTGCATTATTCCTTGGGACAGTTCCTTAGGGTCGTCTCCTTGAAATTCGGTTAAATATTGCATAATCCATTTGCTGTCCTGTTTTGATGGGACAACTCCGTCGCTTACCATTACACAAATATCGCCCTTATTAAAGCTACAGGAAAGCTCCTCTGCGTCCAAGCCTTTCATAATGCCGATAGGCGCGGTTTTTGATTGGAGCTTGAACACGTTTTCCCCTCTCTTTACAAATGACGGACAAGCTCCGCTTTTGACAAAGCTTCCCTCTCCGCTTATCAGGTCAAGCTCGAATATATCAACGGTTGATGAGCATTCCACGTTCTTTGCTCTTATAAGGTTATTGAGCATTGACAAAACAAGCTCCTTTTCATCGGTTACGGAAAGCATTTTATTAAGAAGCTCCACGCATAGCTGTGATGTTAGCTGTGCCTCTCTGCCGCTGCCCATTCCGTCACAGATAATCATATATTGCTTTGAGCCGTTTTCAAAGCAAAGACAGCTATCTCCGTTTATCTCGCCCTCATCCTTGGTGTATGCCTTGGCCGAAATATCTACCTTGAATTTGTTCTCGCTTTCCATTTTAAGCGTAGCGTATCCGTCCTCGTCCGTTATTACCGCTTCCTTTAGGGCAAGGTTAAGGCTTTTTTCCATTTCGTGTCTTAATTCAAGGGCTGTGCATTTGCTCCTTTGTATATCAACGCCTGTTGCAACAATTCTTTTAGAGCCATCCCCCACAACCTCAATTTTTTCGCAAACAAGACCGCATTTAGCCGAAGCGCGCACTGCTCTTTCGCTTAGCTCTTTATCAACGGTTATTTCCGCTTCCTTTTTAAAGATTGAGTCCATCATTTTTGAAACAGACTCATAATCCTGGGCGCAAACGTCAAGCTTATCGTTCTTTACGCTTTGGGCAAGGATTGTCTTGTTTTTGGCGTTTAACTCCTCCATTATTTTGTCAATGTTGGGGCAACGGTGTAAAAACTTTTCCTCCACGTCCCCCTTTGCCACCTTTTTGCGTACAAAAAGAGCCTCACCCATTCTGTTTATGTTGTTCTCTGTTGTATCTATATCTCTGCGCCAGCAAATGTTGTTTTTAGGACAGATACAGCAATGCCTTTCACAAGACTCAAGCGCCATATCAAGATACCCTCTCTTGTCGGGATTTTTGGTTCTTTGGGACAGCTTTTTAAGTGCTTTTGCCACGCTACCGTACGCCTGACTTAAGGAAGCTACCTTGCCCTTTATCTCAGCGCTTCTGTTTTCCAAATGATAGACCACCATTCCCTTGGCTTCCTCGTTACTTATAACAACGGGCTTTGGTAAAACCTCAAATCTTAACAAGGGGTACATAATAAGGGATGCGGCTAAAATTTCCGGTGTTAAGGACACAACCGCCTCGTAGCCTGACACACTAATGGCATAGCCTAAGCTTAAAATAAATGAGCTCATTATAGCAAGGTAAGGGGACAGGCTCCACAAAAAGCCTGAGATAATACCGCCTATTCCCAAAACCGCGCTGAGTGTTCCGCCTTGAGCCGCGCCCAAAAGCAAGCCGAGGGCGGCTCCCTTAATGCCACCGTAGTTTTTGGAAATATAAAGAACCGCGCCATAGGAAAGGGCTATTGTAAAGTCAATGCCGCCAAGCTCCTTACCGCTGAAGAAATACACAAGGCAGAAAAGAAGCGCGCTTATGCCAAACAGGAAGCTTCTTTTTTCCTTGCTTTCAAAAAGTCCGCACAGGCAGTAGGTCATAATGCTTACAAAAACAGTATTGAATATAAGAACGAAAACATCATAGTAAAGATAACCGTTTGCAATAACCGTGTAAATGCCTACTCCCAAGGCTACCAAGGCGGTTACAACAACCCTTAATTCCACTCCTTCATTAAATATGATGTCTGCTATTCTTTTTCCGTTAGTTGAGCCAAGCTCCGCCTTTTTATAGTCTGACCTTTTGATAAAGGATGCGGAAATGCGCAAGCCTGTAAGACCGATTAATGCCACAAGATAAGGAATGCTTGCATCCATTAAAAATACTACGGACAGTAAAGCTCCCGCCAAGGCAAAGGGTAATTTCTTTTTGGTACTGCCCACCAAAGCCAAGCCGAAGGGGTATGTACCAAACAAGAACCTTACAGACATTAAGGCAAAGCCCAAGGCGAAAAGCAATACTTCAAAAAATATTTCCTTTGCCCCCTCGGACATCTGAAGCCTCCTTTTAAATCCCTTTAAATTTGAATCAACCATTTTTGTTTCCTTCCTTTTTAAAATTTTCATTTTCATTATAGTTCATATGAGAATACAGTTTTTGTCGCTTGGAAGGTGGCGAATTTAATTATTTTTAAGAAAAACTCTGCTCTTTTTCTTGTATGCTGTCAGGCAAAACAAATCAGAGCAAATTTTTGTTGAAATTTTTTTGACATATCAGTTGTAATTGACGCATATTAATGGTATAATTTTCTTATAAAATTACATAAGGGAGTTGTTTATGGCAAGAGAAAATACGTGCTGCTTTACAGGACACAGATTTGTGGGTAAGGATTTAAGCATTGACCTTTTAAGACGCGGCATTGAATACTTAATAGACAATGGCGTTGACGTTTTTATAGCCGGCGGTGCTCTCGGCTTTGATACCATTTGCGCGGGGGAGGTTTTATTAATGAAGGAAAAATACCCTCATATAAAGCTTCATATATATGCTCCCTGTAACAATCAAGATGCCAATTGGAGCAAAAAAGACTGTGATATTTATAAGGAAATTCTTAAAAGGGCTGACCTTGTTGATATGCCCGATTTTTCTTATTATGATGGCTGTATGAAGAAAAGAAATTATAAAATGGTAGATAGCTCTGCCTATTGCATTGCTTATTTGAATAACACAGTTCGCTCGGGCACTGCCCAAACCGTGCGCTATGCAAAAAGCAAGGGCTTGAACGTTTATAACTTAGCAGGTAAAAAATGAGTAAGGTTACTTGGCAAGGAGGCGCCTTAATCGCCCCCGTCCCCAGCGTTATGGTTTCCTGTGGGGATATGGAAAAATCAAATATTATTACTGTTGCCTGGTGCGGAATTACTAACACTGTTCCGCCAAAAACCTATATTTCCGTGCGTCCGTCTCGGTATTCCTTTGATATTATTAAGGAAAGCGGCGAATTTGTAATTAACTTAACTCCTGCCGCTTTGGCAAAAAAGGCAGATTTCTGCGGAATGTACACAGGCAGAAAGGTTGACAAGTTCGCAAAATGCGGCTTTACCAAGGAAAAATCAAGCAAGCTAAGCGCGCCTATGATTGGGGAATGTCCCATTTCAATCGAATGTAAGGTGACGGACATAATTCCTCTTGGGTCACACCATATGTTTTTGGCTGACATTGTGGCTGTAAATGTGGAAAAGAGTATGCTTGAGGGTGACAAGCTTTGTATTAACCGAGCGCACCTATGCGCCTTTGCTCACGGTGAATATTATAAGCTGGGAGAAAGAATCGGAAAGTTCGGATTTTCCGTAAAAAACAAAAGAAAAAAATAGGCTGTGTCACATAACGTGTCAAAGCCGAGAAATGAGGTATATTATGATTTTTGAAAACGGTGAAAGAATTGTTTTTGCAGGTGACTCTGTTACTGACTGTGGCAGAAAGCGTCCCTACGGTGAGGGGCTTTGGGAGGGACTTGGAAACGGTTATGTAAGAAATGTCGACTCCATTTTGTCCGTTCTCTACCCTGAAAAGCTAATACATATTACAAATGTTGGCTGCGGCGGTGCAACAAGCGCAGATATGCTAAGAGATTGGGAGCAGAATGTTGAAGCCTGCAAGCCTGACTGGGTATTTGTAATGATTGGCGCAAACGACGTTTGGCGTCAGTTTGACGAGCCTGCCTTTGACCATACAGAGCGTATGCCCGAGGCTTACAGAAATAACCTTGAGGCTGTTTGTCAAAGAACTATGCCAAAGGTAAAGGGTATGTTTATAATCAGCCCATTCTATATGGAGTCAAACGACAATGACCCTATGAAAAAGCGTATGGTTGAGTATGCGCAGATTTGCAAGGAGGTAGCAGAAAAATACGGAGCTGCATACATTGACGTTCAAGGCGAATTTGACAAGCACTTAAAGCACCGTTACCCTGCGTATATCTCCTGGGACAGAGTTCATCCCAACTGGGTTGGCGGTATGATTATCGCAAAGGAAATTTTAAAGGCTGTTGGCGCTGACCCGCTTTATTAATCCGATAAAAACCTCTCTTTACCGCAATTTTTTACGGTAAACCGCAGAGCTTCAAATTAACAAGATAAGGCGCGGCGCAATGCCGCGTCTTTTCTCGTATTCGATTATCATCAGGCATAGCACATTAAATATGACAGCTTCCGTCATATTTATAAAACCCTTTAATTGTTCTACATATCAAGGCTATTTGGTTCTAACAGGAAATCAAACAATCCGACAGTCAATATTCCGTTGTCATCGCGGTAAGGCTTTATATCATCACGAACAACGATTATTTTCTTAAACGAATCGTTTACTTTTATAAGCGAACGCTCTTCTTGTTCTCTCTTTTCGGGAAGAGAAGCGTTAAACGCCGACTGAATATAATACTTATTATTGCCTTTGTTTGCAATAAAGTCGATTTCCAACTTCTTTTTAGTGTATTTACCGTCTTTTTGCTTTTCTTTTACTTCAACAAGTCCTACGTCAACATTAAATCCACGCATACGGAGTTCAATATAGATAATATTTTCCATAATATGCGTTTCTTCGGTTTGACGGAAATTAACAACGGCGTTCCTAATGCCCAAATCGGTAAAATAATGCTTTGCAGGGGTCGCCATATATTTTTTGCCCTTAACGTCAAAGCGTTTTGACTTTTCAAGAATAAATGCATCTTGTAGATACTGCAAATATTTAGCAATAGTTCTATCTGTGATAGAAGAATCGGATACGCTCTTAAAGGTATTGGAAAGCTTTAAGGGATTAACGAGTGAGCCGATAGAGGAAGAGACGACTTCAAGCAGTATACCGAGTTCAATTTGGTTATGAATGCCGTTACGCTCAACAACATCGTTAATATAAACATTATTCAGTTGTCCCGAAAGGTAGTTCATTTTTGCCTCGTCGCTTTTTTGAAGTAAAATAAGCGGCAAACCACCAAAGGTATAGTAATCCTTCCACGCTTTTTCAACTCTCCCGTCGTAAACGGAGCAATACTCGGAAAAAGAAAGCGGATACATTCTTATTTCATCACCGCGTCCACGAAACTCGGTCACAATATCTGACGACAAAAACCTTGAATTGCTTCCTGTAACGTAAATATCCACGTTAGGAAGTCTTAAAAAGCCGTTGAGAATTGCAACGAAGTTATCTGCTTTTTGAATTTCGTCAAGAATAATATAATAAGTCTTATTGTCTTTGATACGTTCTTTTACGTAATTCGTAAGAGCCATAGATTCCAAAAGCGGCAAGCTTTCTTCCGAATCAAGCGCAACCTTTATAATATGGTCGTTATCAACGCCTTTTTCGTTAAGATAATTGCAAAAGATTGTGTTTAATAAATACGATTTGCCTGAGCGCCTAATGCCCGTAACAATTTTTATTAAACCGTTGTTTTCTCTATCAATAAGCTTTTGTAGGTAAAAATCTCTTTTAATTTCCATAAGTAAACCGCCATTTCGTTTTTAAGGAATGTTTCCCCGTTTTTCGTAATTTAATTATAGATTATATAAAAATAAATGTCAAGGGGCAATGACAAATAATAGAAATTTACTTACATAGAAAATAAATGTAATTTTTTGTTGAATAAATGAAAATTTTATGATATACTTATAAAAATTACGTTTAGCTGGAGACGGTAGATATGGAAGAAATTAAATCAGTTCAGGATTTTGAAAAGAAAATCAAGCGTGTAATTATTACAAAGGAAGAAATTGACGAGGCTATTAAAAAGGCGGGCAAGGAAATTGACAAAATTTACGATGGCAGACCTATTTTGCTTGTCAGCATTTTAAAGGGAGCTTTTGTATTTATGGCAGACATTTGCCGCAGCGTCAGCGTTCCCTGTGAAATAGGCTTTATGTGCGCTAAGAGCTATTACAGCGGTACTGTTTCCTCAGGTATTGTTCAAATCACAATGGATTTGGAGCAGGACATCAGCAACTATCACGTTGTTATTATCGAGGACATTATTGACACAGGCCGCACCTTAAACGACGTTGTTAAGCTTTTAAAGGGCAGAAACCCCATTTCCTTACACGTTGTTACTCTTCTCGATAAGCCCGAGAGAAGAATTGTTGATTTTAAGGCTGACTATTCTCTGTTTACAATCCCCGATCTTTTTGTCATAGGCTACGGTCTTGATTGCGGTGAGCTTTACAGAAACCTACCGTACATAGCTGAATACGAGGAAAAATAGTATAAATAAAACAAATGCGGGATAGGCTAAGCCCAAGCCCTATACGCAAACCCCTATACCAAACAGAAAAGAGCAATGATAAAAGGATAAAGCCTTCTATTTTTGCTCTTGTTTTTTCTTTCTGTCGATATGTCACCTTCGCTGACTCGATATGCTTTCGCTTTGGGGAGCCCCGGTTGCTCAAGCTCGATATATTGTCGCTTCGCGACAATTCGATATGAGATAAATCCCTCGTTTGTAAGTCAAACACCTGTACCCCTTTACGGGGTATATCGAGCCGAAGGCATATCGAGTTGCGTCAGCAACATATCGAAAATCCCGCAAGGGATTTATCTCGATGCGCGTTATCCTTAACGGAGAACGCGCTAAAGTGAGAAGGCAATTTTTATTGTAAAAAGCGTGTGTACTTCTTAAAGGCAACTGCCGCAAAGACGGTGCCGAGAGCAAGAATGCAAATCCAAGAAATTACGGTTGCTCGCCAGCCGAGATAATCGGAAATCAAGGCGATTCCGTACATTGAAAGGGACGCGCCTATGTATGTGCAGGCATTACAAAAGCCGCCAACCGTTGAGGCTCTGCCTGTTTTTGCAAAGCGACCAGGCAGGCACGATATAAGCAAGAAGTTTGAGGAGTGCATACAAGCGCACACAACAGCCGCCAACAGTAAGCAAATTACTCTTGCCCACGTAGCCTCTACATTTATAAGAATGGCAAAGGGCACGCACAGGGCAATGGAAATTGCAAATAAAATTCCCGAGCCGCGCGCCTCGTTATTAAATATTCTGCCCTTGTGTATTACTCGCACAAAAAACAGACTTATTATTGAAAAAACAGGCAGGGCAACCGACACTAAGATGGACTCCGAGCTATCTCTGTTAAATGCCTCGCTGTAAAGGGTGGGCAGCCAGCCCTCTATACCGTCACGCATAAAGCCCATTACAATAATGCAAGCAAATATAGGAAATACGCCTGCGTCCTTAAAGATTTTCCAAATTGATGTATTGGCAGGAGCGCTGATTTTTAATTTTTCTCTCTTTTCCGTTTCCCTTTTGCCAAGGACTATGCACATAGAAACCAAGAAAATTACACCCACTATAACGCAAAATACGGTCGAGGTAAAGAACACCGTTTTCCAGGACATAAAGGAAATGCAAATGGGCGCGTAAACATACAGAACAATTGTGGAAATGTGTGCGCCGCAGGTAACAATCAAGTTAGCGGTTACGTACTTTTCGTGGGTTAAATTGTCTGACAAAATACGGACAATAGGCGGCCACAAAAGCGCCTGAGCAAATCCGTTTACCGCCCAAACGGGTATCATTAAATACTGATTTGGCAAAATAGGTATTAAAAGGTTACATACTGCCGACACCATAAGTCCCGAAAACATTAAGTACTTAGGTGAAAGCCTATCTCCCATGTATCCGCTAATAAGCTGACCCGCACCGTAAAAAACAAACAGCGCTGTGCCTATTATTCCGGCGATATCTCTTTCAACTGCGCCGCTTTCAAGCATATTAACCATTACAACAGCAAAGGTTTTTCTTGAAAAGTAGCTTGCAAAATATGCAATCGTACATAAAGCAACAATTGCCTTATTAGAATACTTTTGTATTTTCAAAATATCATCTCCAACGAGTTTTTCCAGAAGGTATATTAACACATAAAACGATTAAAATCAATAGTTTTCCACATATTGACACGCGATATTTTTTATGATAGAATTATTATAATAGCTTTTTTAGGAGGTTTTTATGAAAAGAAAATTATTTTTAATGCTTGCTTTGACTGTCATAGCTTGTTGCTTTTTCGCGCTTTCCGTAAACGCAGCATCAACCGACGAGTTTGGAACGGTTGAAATAAGTAAGACAATCGACTTGACAGGAATGTCAACAGACACAAGGGCGCTAGTTGTGCTTTTTGACGGTACAGAATACCACACATACCCTGCGCAATACATTGTTACAAACGCAGGCGACATTACGCTGAATTTTGATAAAATCAACGAGGCATTTGGCAAATCCTATTCCACTGAAAACGACAGTGTAATCAGAATTGAAATTCCCAATACCGTTAAGGTTATAGTCAGCGGAGTGTTCAACTACGGAAGCAATAACAACCTGAAGGAGGTTGTATTCCGTGCTGATTCTCAGGTTTACAAATTTGTGTGGGGCTGCTTTGAAGGCAACGAGGGACTTGAGAAAATTAATTTGCCTGCAAGCTTGACAGAATTACACGGTCAAAACCATTTTGCAAACTGCTCCTCTTTAAAATATGTTACCTTTGATGAGGGCTATTCTGTAAGCTATATTCCCACGAACTTTATGCAGTCTTGCTCGTCAATTGAGGAAATTGTATTTCCCAACTGTGTAACAGAGATAAGAGGCGGCGCCTTTGGCTCCTGCGGTAAGCTAAAGAAAATTGTTTTCGGTAACAGCCTTAAAACAATGGGCGGTCCAATGTCAGACTGCGCAACAAGCGGCTCTGTTTGGTATTTGCCTGCATCCTTCTATGCTTCGGACGTAACAAGTGAGCCACCCTCAAATATGTTCCACTGGGCAGGCGGACAGACAAACGGTGTCAGCGGAAATGAAAACAACCCTAAAAACATTACCTTTGTATATACAGGCACAAAGGCACAAGCCGAGGCCTTGCAAGCAAGATTTAAGGCTGCCGATGCCGCAACAGGCGAAAACTGCGTAGGTCTTAAAAGAATTTATGATGCGGTTCTTTGCACAGAAGCGGAATACAATGAATTAACCGGCAAAAATATCGGTGAAATTGCAAGCGGCTACTATCTTGTTTACGGTTACAGCGCATGCGATGCCTTTTACGGTAGCCAGCACGCAATGGCAGGCAAGGAAACTGCCAATGTAACAAGCTACTTTGAGCCTATTACAATCGGCGACTCCTGTACAAGAGTGGGCTGTGGCAAGTCAGTTACAACAAGGACAATTAATGCTATTTTCGAATATCGCGGATTTTCCTATACAGAAGCTCCCATAAACGGCAAATATGCTATGTCCCAAAGCTTCAGCGTTAATCACGAAAGCCTTGAGGAGTACACCGATTTCACAGGTACACAGTTTACCTTCGGCGTTGTTGCATCAAGCTTAAATAACCCGTTAGCCGAGGAAAACAGCCAATATATCGGTACAAAAACAATCTTAGTTACTTCACTTATTGCGCATCAGCACTTTGATATCAAGGTGTCCGGCATTACACAGGGCGAGGGCGAGGTTCCCGACCTTACAAGCTCACCGCTTGTGTTCTGCGCTTACGTTATCGACGGAGATAAAACCTTCTACCTTGACAACAACCAAACCTTGACAGAGCTTGAGGGCAAGAGCTTTAATGATGTGAAGAATAACTTTGCTAATGCAAATCCAATTAAATAAAAAAAGGGGCTGACACAAATTAGTTTTTTGTAGTCGTTACCTATACAAAGTCAACAAAAAATCAAGGCGTTTCCTTTGGAAAACCTTGATTTTTTGTTATTATTGCACATAGTGTTCACAATTTGTTAATGCTATGTGTC
>JAFTZI010000090.1 GCA_017461055.1 Clostridia bacterium
TTATAAGGCTGCTTTGAAATTTCATCCTTTAGCATAGCTGTTCATTATAGAGTATAGCACAAAATCCTTCGCCTTGCAAGTCCAAATAATTAAAACCACTTTACATTTGTGTTTTTTTCTGCTATAATATATAAGCAAAAATATATTCTTTTATTTTAAGGGCTTAATTTTGCCCTTAGGACAGAGCTTAAGAATTTTTATCTATACTACTCTTATGGGGGGAATAGCTTTATGAATAAAAAAAGACTTTCACATAGACAAAGGGCGCTTAGCGTGTTTGCTCCTATCTGGACAATACTAATCGTTCTTTTAACCGCATTTATTGCAACCGTTGAGCCTGAGCAATTCTGGCTTGGCGCCATTATCGGATCTATGCTTTACTTGGGAGTGCTTATTCTTGTTTTAATAGCGGCAGGCGGACTTGATGAAAAGGGGTCAAGGAAAAAGCTTATAGGCCCTATGCTGACAGGCGTTATGTATGAAAAAATCAACTCCTTAAACGAGCCTGCCTTGATTTGCGACAGCAGCTATAAAATTGTATGGGCGAACAGGTTTATACACGAAAATACAACAGGCGGCGTTATCGGTACAAGCGTTAATTTGCTCTTTAACTACAAAATCAAGGACGGAGAAATAGGTAAAAGACCTGTTGATACCGTTGTTGCCTTCAAGGGCAAGGACTATATTGTTGTTGAGGACGCGGTAGGAGCCGAGGACAAGAGCTACTATCTTTTAACACTTCGCGACACAACCGAATTACTTGCCTTAAAGCAGCAAATGCGTGACGAGGACAAGGTTGTAGCCTACGTTATTGTTGATAACCTTGAGGACCTTTTACAGTTTGAGCAGGAAAGATACCGTTCTGCTGCCAACCAGGTTGAAAGCTATATTCGCGAGTGGGGCGAAAGCGTTGGCGGTCTTGTTAAGGAATATGAAAGAGATAAATATTTGTTCATATTTGAGGCGCAATATCTTGACAAATTCATGACGGACAAGTTTGACATTCTTGATAAGATAAGAGATATTCGTGTAGGCAGCGGTAATATTCCCGTAACCGTTTCTATCGGTGTTGCCAAGGTAAAGGGAACTATGGAGGAAAAGGAAAATGCCGCTCACGTTGCTCTTGATATGGCGCTTCAGCGCGGCGGTGACCAGGCGGTTGTTAAGCTTGAGGGTGAAATTAAGTTTTTCGGCGGACGTACAAACGCGGTTCAAAGAAGAACAAAGGTGCGCGCACGTGTCGTTGCAAATGAGCTTATTACATTAATGGCTAAGGCGGGAAACGTGATTATAATGGGTCACAGGTTCCCCGATTACGATGCCTTTGGCGCATCCATCGGTGTTGCCAGACTTGCTATGCTTTGCGGCGTCAGATTTAACATTGTTACCAACTTCAAGGATGTTAACATTAAAAAATGTATGAAGCACTTTGAAAAGGACGATGCTTACAGAGGAGTTTTTGTGGATGCTGCAAAGGGTCTTGACCTTGTGCGCTCCGATACGCTTTTGGTAGTTGTTGACGTTAACAGTATTCGTATGTTCGAGTCAGAGCATATTGCAAGAAGCGTTAACAATATTGTTATTATCGACCACCACAGAAAGGTGGCAGAATTTGAAAAGGAGCCATTGCTTTCCTATATTGAGCCATCATCATCAAGCGCTTCCGAGCTTGTAACCGAAATGCTTGAGCAGGCGTTACCGCTGAATACTCTTCAGCAAAACGAGGCAAATATGCTTTATGCGGGAATAGTGCTTGATACCAAGCAGTTCAGCAAGGGCACAGGTACTAAGACCTACGCTGCCGCTATTTATTTAAGAGAAAACAATGCCGCTTTTGAAAAAATACAGGATTTGTTCAAGACAAGCATCAGGGATTACAGGCAAGAGGCTGTCTTTGGCGAAAAGATAGAGATTTACAGAAACTGTATGGCTATTGCCTTAAACGAAGGAGGCATGGATCTGTCAGACAAAATTTTGGCGGCAAGGGTTGCCGATAATCTTCTTATGCTTGAGGGTGTTGCGGCATCCTTCGCGCTTGTTCAAATTGATAATGTCGTTCACATTTCTGCGCGCTCAAACGGTACTGTCAACGTTCAGCTCATTCTCGAGCGCTTGAACGGTGGCGGAAGATACGATGAAGCGGGCGCACAGGTTAAGGATACTATGGCATCTACGCTTATAAGGCTTAAGGAAGCCATTGACCAATATATTAATCCGGAGGTTTAAAAATGAAGGTTGTTTTATTACAGGATGTAAAGTCACAGGGAAAGAAGGACCAAATCATCGAGGTGTCCGAGGGCTATGCAAGAAACTTCTTGTTCCCTAAAAAATTAGCTATTGTAGCAGACGCAAAGGCTGTTAACGATATTAAGAGTAAGCAAAGCTCTGAAAAGCACAGAATTGAGGTTGACAAGGCAAATGCAAGAGAGCTTGCAAAGAAGCTTGGAGAAATTACCGTTAAAATTGTAGGTACAGCAGGCAGCGACGGTAGATTTTACGGCTCTGTTACCACAAAGGACATAAGCGAGGCGCTTAAGAGCCAGTTCGGTATTGAAATTGACAAAAGAAAAATGGAGCTTGATACACAAATCAAGGCATTTGGCACATACAAGGTAGAAATTAAGCTTTACACAGGAATTTCGGGCAAGCTTAATGTACAGGTAGTGGAGAAATAATATGGACCTTTTACAAAAGAAAATGCCCAGCTCCATTGATGCTGAGCAAAGTGTGCTTGGTTCCATACTCATTGACCCAGAGTGCTTGAATGACGTTTCTCAAATTGTCAAGGCTGACGATTTTTATCTTGAGTCACACAAGGCAATTTTTGAGGCAATGCAGAGCTTTAGCCTGAACAACAAGCCTATTGACGTAATTACTCTTGTAAATAATTTGGTAGGCGAGGGCACATATGAGGACGAGGCTGCCGCACGTTCATATATAAGGCTTTTGGTTGATATAACTCCGGGTAGCGCTAATGCTAAGGACTATGCCAAAATTGTTCGTGACAAAAGCACATTAAGAAAGCTTATTTTGGCGGCTGAGGACATTGAAAGAGATGCCTACACCGAAAGCGACGATGTAGACAGCATAGTTGATGTTGCGGAGCAGAGAGTTTTTGATATTTCTCAAAATAACCAAACACGTGACTTTATTCACGTAAGGGATGCTATTATGCAGACCTACGAAAGACTAAAAGCGCTGCGTGATGCTCCCGAGGACGCTCTTGGCGTGCAGTCGGGCTATTCTGACCTTGATAAATACATAGTGGGCTTTGGCAAGGGCGACCTTGTTATTGTGGGCGCACGTCCGGGTGTAGGTAAAACATCATTCTGTCTTAACTTGGGCGCAAATATTGCGAAAAGGTCCAAAAAGGCTGTTTGTATGTTCTCCCTTGAAATGTCAGCAGAGCAGCTCGTTTCAAGATTGCTTGCCGCTGAGGGTATGGTTGACTCCTACCGTATGAGGTCGGGTAAGCTTGAAAATGACGACTGGGACAAGCTTGCCAATGCGGCATCCACCCTGTCGGAGACGGAAATATATATAGATGATACAACAGGCGTTAACGTAACCGCTATGAAGGGTAAGCTGCGCCGCATTAAAAATTTGGGTCTTGTAATTGTTGACTACCTTCAGCTTATGGAAACGGAGAAAAAGCGTAAGGACGGTAGCCGTGTAAACGAGGTTGCCGAAATTACAAGAGGTCTTAAAATTATGGGTAAGGAGCTTGGCGTGCCGATTATCGTTTGCTCACAGCTCTCCCGTGGTACAGATAAGGAAAAGAAGCGCCCTGTGCTTTCCGACCTTCGTGAATCGGGCTCTATTGAGCAGGACGCCGATATGGTTATTTTCCTGTCACGTGACTATTATGGCGAGGACCCCGACAAGGCTAATTTGGTCGAGGTTATTGTGGCTAAAAACCGTCACGGCGAAACAGGCACCATTGAAATGAGCTGGCTTGGTCAGTACACTAAATTTTCTACTCTGTCAACAGATATAAGAGAGGAGTAAGGCTATGAGCGATTACGAAAAATATATTGATAGGTTGTTTGACGAAAACAACGACGAAAAGATTTATGTAAAGGACGAGGATGGCAAGGAAATCGAATTTGAGCAGGTTGCCGTTGTTGACTATAAAGAAAATTATTATGCAGTTTTATGCCCTGTTACCAAGGTTGAGGGCGTAGGCGAGGACGAGTTTATGGTTTTCCTCATAGACGAGGAAAATGACCGACTCGTTTACGTTGAGGACGAAAAAACCATCGACGGAGTTGAAACCGAATTCTTCAAAATGCTTGAAGAAGAGTAAGGCAAGCAGACACAAGGTCAGCTTGCAATGATATCGAGTTAACATTCGGTGATATCTGCTAACGCAGATGATATCGTTATCACGATGAAATCTTTGCTAAAGCAAAGGTGATAAGTTACAAATGCAAAAAACGGACGACCAATGGTCGCCTACATAATGAAATGTGCTACGCACTTGAAATGACTGCTTTGCAATCTTGAAATGTACTTCCTTCGGTCGTACGTGAAATAAAATAAATCCTTATGTCCGCAGACATTTCACGCTCTTGTATTGCCAAGTATTTCAAGACCGTAGGTCATTTCACAAATTCGCCTTTGGCGGATTTATTTCACCCGCGTGATGCTAAAGACATCACGCTTCGCGTAAGAAATGTATAGAAACGGAGAGCTTTATGGTAGAAAAGGGCTTTTTGCCTATTAATGCTGAGGAGTGCAAGGAAAGAGGCTGGGGTAGCGTTGACTTTGTTTATGTAAACGGTGACGCTTACGTTGACCATCCGTCCTTTGGCGCTGCCATTATAACAAGGGTGCTTGAGGATGCCGGCTTTAAGGTGGCTTTTTTGGCGCAACCCGACTATAAAAGCTGTGATGCTTTTAAGGAGTTTGGCAGACCCAGACTTGGCTTTTTGGTAAGCGCAGGCAACATTGACTCTATGGTTGCGCACTATACCGCATCTAAAAAGAAGCGCTCCTATGATTATTATTCCCCGGGCGGAAAAATGGGACTCCGACCCGACAGAGCAGTTATTGTTTACTGCAACAGAATAAGAGAGGCTTACGGAGATGTGCCTATTATTATCGGTGGCATTGAGGCGTCCTTGCGCAGATTTGCCCATTATGATTATTGGGACAACAAAATAAGGCGCTCCGTTTTGGTTGACAGCCGAGCAGATATTCTTACATACGGAATGGGCGAGAGCATTATACTTAAAATCGCCAAGCTTCTTGACAGGGGCGTTCCCGTTAAAAAGATACGCGGAGAGCGTGGCTGCTGTTACACTTGCAAGCCCGAGGACGAGGTTTGCTTTCCTGTGGCTTGCGAGCTTGATTTTAACAAAATCAAGGAAAGCCGCCAGGAGTACGCGCGCGCCTTTGGCATACAGTACAAAAATCAGGACGCCATAAACGGAAAAGCCATAGTCGAGTACTACGACAACAAAAAGCTTGTGCAAAATCCTCCTGCATTTCCTCTTGAAAGACAGGAGCTTGACAAGGTCTATGCTCTTCCTTATATGAGAAATTACCACCCCGTATATGAAAAGGACGGTGGCGTGCCCGCAATCAGCGAGGTTAAATTTTCCATTACCCACAACCGTGGCTGCTTCGGTGGGTGCAACTTCTGCGCTCTTGCCTTTCACCAAGGCAGAAGCGTACGCTCACGCAGTATAGAAAGTGTGGTAAGAGAAGCGGAAATTATTGCTTCAATGAGTGACTTTAAGGGCTACATACACGACGTTGGCGGTCCTACTGCCAACTTCAGATACCCTGCCTGCAAAAAGCAGCTTGAAAAGGGTGTTTGCTCGGAAAGAAAGTGCTTAGTGCCCACCCCGTGTCCGAATTTAGAGGTTGACCACAGCGAATATATTGAGCTTTTGAACAGAATACAAGCCATACCGAAAATTAAAAAGGTGTTTATAAGGTCAGGCATCAGATTTGACTATATGATGTACGATAAATCAGACGCTTTCTTTAAAAAGCTTGTTAAGGAGCATATAAGCGGTCAGCTTAAGGTTGCTCCCGAGCATTGCTCATCAAATGTGCTTAAGCATATGGGCAAGCCCGATATTTCCGTTTATGACAAATTCAGAGAAAAGTACTTTAAGCTATGTAAGGAATGCGGCAAGGAGCAGTATTTGGTTCCTTATCTTATGTCCTCGCATCCGGGAAGTGAAATGAAGGATGCGGTTGAGCTTGCTCTTTACTTAAAGGATTTAGGCTTAAATCCAGAGCAGGTGCAGGACTTTTACCCTACTCCGGGCACTGCCTCTACCGTTATGTACTACACGGGCATAAACCCCTTGAATATGAAAAGGGTGTACGCCCCCGATGATTACAGGGAAAAGCTGATGCAAAGAGCGCTTTTACAGTATAAGCGTCCAGAAAACAGAAACCTTGTAAGAGAGGCGCTTATTAAGGCAGGCAGAGAGGACTTAATCGGCTTTGAGGGCCGCTGCCTTGTCCGTCCCGATATGCGTGTCGGCTCCGAATATTACAATAATTGTATTAAAAATGAAGGAAGCTCCAAGGATAAGCCCACACCCAAAAGCGCGGGCAAAAAGGACAAAAACAGCAAAAACGGAGCAAAAAATAACAAAAAGCTAACACAAAAAAGCAATAATAAAAACGTAAAAAACGCACACAGGGTCGCCAAAAATGACAAAAAGTCTGTTGCCAAGCGAAAAAAATAGACATTTGCATAAAAAAAGACTTGACAAATCCCTTAGGTTGCGTGTATAATATTATACGTCTTAAATTCGAGATATAAATCAACTTTCAGATTGCGTATTTTATTACGGCTTCCAATTTGAATCAAGGAGGTGCAATTATGTTAAGAACTTACCAACCAAAGAAGCGTCAGAGAAAAAAGGAGCATGGCTTCAGAAAGAGAATGAGAACTGCTGACGGAAGAAAAGTTTTAAAGAGAAGACGCGCTAAAGGCAGAGCAAGACTTACTTATTAATTAGTCGCAAAATCTTTAGATTCGGAGTTGACGTTGTGCGTTGGCTCCGATTTTTCGTTAGTACAAGCAAAGGGCAGTCTGCCTTGGTAAGCTGCCAAGGTCTCTGTTAAAGCTTGTCTTTCCCCCTTGTAGCAGGGTCACAGCGCTACACCCATATGGCAGGGTGGCAGCTTTTGCCGAATGCCACAGTAATCGTGATGGAAAAAGGTACAGGAGTTTGCCTGTAATTTGCAATTAATTTTGCAAGGAAAGGAAGCGGTTATGAAGCATATCGCAATTGGCGAAAATCATTTATACTCGAAGGCTTACGCAAAGGGAAGCAAGTTTGTCGGTCGCTACGTTATTGTCTATGTGTTGAAGGACTACCGTGCAAAAAAGCTGCAAAGCGCGCACCCACTTGGACTTATGGTTAACAGGATAGGACTTACTGTTTCCAAAAAAATCGGACACGCTGTTGTGCGCAACAGGGTCAAGAGAATTTTGCGTGAGGGATTAAGAACGGTAGAAAAGGAATTTTCTATCAAAAAGGGATATTTAATTGTGTTGGTTGCAAGGCCTGTTTGTGCAGGGGCTAAAACACAAAATATTACCTCAGATTTACAAAAAGCATTTAAAGTGCTTAACTTAACCGAAATATGAAAACAATACTTATACTTTTAATTAAGTTTTACCGTGTGGCAATTTCACCGTTTTTGCCTAACTCCTGTAGGTTTACTCCCACTTGCTCGGAGTATGCCCTTGAGGCTTTGGGGAAATTCGGTGCTATTAAGGGTGGGCTTCTTTCTGCTTACAGAATTTTGCGCTGCAATCCCTTTTGTCACGGTGGATATGACCCGGTGCCTGACACATTTACCTTTAAAAGACAGGCAGGGGTGAAAGAGGAACAAAAAAATGATTGATATTTTAGCTAAAATACTCGGCTATGTAATGTACGGTTGCTCATGGCTTTTGGGCAATAACTACGTTTTAGCCTTGCTATTGTTTGCACTTGCTATGCAAATTTTGCTTTCTCCGTTTGGAATAAAGCAACAAAAAAATATGGTTAAGCAGGCATACCTAAGACCAAAGGAAATGGCAATACGCAAAAAGTATGCGGGAAGAAACGATAAGGCTACTATGCAGAAGATGCAAAATGAAATTATGCAGCTTCAGCAGGATGCAGGCTACAGTCCACTTGCAGGCTGCTTGCCTATGCTATTACAGCTTATACTCATTTTCCCTATTTACCAGGTTGCCGTAAGACCTCTTGAGTTCATTGTTCACTTGAGCAAGGAAGCGTGCGCAAGAGTTCTTGAATTTGCAAACGAAATGGGCGCTGCCATTGATGCAAAGGGCGCGTCTGCTCAGGTTCAGCTTGCAAGCTGGCTTGCTAACAACAGAGGCGCTGTTGAGGGCGCTAACCTTACAACAATCGTTGAAGAGGAGACCATTAACGTTTCCCAAATGGTTAAGGACCTTGAGTTTATTCCTGACGTAACACTTTTCGGCTATGACTTAGGTGTTACTCCTTGGGATGCGTTTGGAAAGCCGTATTGGTGGCTTATATTCATTCCGCTTCTCAACTTAGGTCTTATGTACCTTTCACAGTTCTTAACCAAAAAGCTCCAGTATCAAAGCACTATTCAGGAGCAGGCTAACAATCAAATGAACTCTATGAAGATTATGATGCTTGTTATGCCGCTTATGACTATGTTTATTACCTTTAAGTTTGCTTCCGCAATCGGTATTTACTGGATTTTCAGAACTATGCTTTCTATGCTTCAGCAGTTTATTCTTTATAAGGCAATGCCTTATCCTAAGTTTACCGAGGAGGACTACAAGAATGCTGAAAAGGAGCTAAAGGGCAAAAAGGTGTCAAGCGCACCTGAGGGCTACGTTGCAGGGGACAGACCTATTCGCTCCTTGCACCATATTGATGACGACGAATAATTTAACAAAGGAATTTTAAAATGAAAACCGAATTCAGAGTAACAGCTAAAACTGTTAGTGAGGCTTACACTAAGGCTATTGAGCTTTATTCCTCTCTCGGTGATATCTCCTATGAGGTTGAAAACGAGGGAAAGAAGGGCTTCCTTGGTATTTTCGGCAGAGTTGATGCGGTTATTAAGGTAACTGTTGATGACGGAAAAGAGGAAAGAAAGCCTAAAAATCACACACAGGGTGAGGGCAAGCCTTCAAATACAGCAAAAAATAACGAAACAAACAATACAAAAAAGGGCGGCGACAAGCCAAAGGCTGAAAAGCAAAATAATCAGCCAAAGTCTGCTCAGGCTCAGAAGCAAAAGCCTGCCCCTGCTCCAAAGCCCGTACAGCCAAAGCCTGTACAGCAAAAGCCCGCTGTAAGCGAGGAAGAGGCTAAGGAGAGCATAAAGGAAGAAAACATCAACGTTACCGCCCAAGAAAAAACTCTTGCTATCAACTTCTTGAAGTGCTTTATTAAGGACATCGGAATTAACTGTGAGGTTAAGGGCGATATGACTCTTAATGAAAACGGCTACGTTTCAAGACTTATTACAATTGAGGGCGAGGATGCCCCTTCCTTAATCGGTCACAGAGGCGATATGCTTGACGCGCTTCAATACCTTGCTAACCTCTGCCTTGCAAGAAAGAGCGAGGGCGAGCATAAGGAATACGTAAAGGTTATTCTTGATATTGAAAATTACAGAGAAAAGAGAGAGCAGGCATTAAGAGCCTTGGCAAGAAGAATGTCAGAGAAAGCTCTTAAGTACCAGAGAAATGTTCTCTTAGAGCCAATGAACCCCTATGAAAGAATGATTATTCACTCCGAGGTTCAAGGCATTGAGGGTGTTTCCACTCATTCCGTTGGCTATGACGATAACAGAAAAATCGTTATTACCTGCGAGAATAAGAGAAGAAAGCCAAATAATAAATAAAGCTTCACAGGCTGATGCAAAGCGCATCAGCCTGTGTTTTTTTATGCTCGTGCCATTCAAGCCTTGCACAAAGCAAAGCAGATTCTTGCACAAGGCATACTGCGTAATCGGCAAGCCTCAGAATGACAGTATAATTTTGATTGTGCGCACTCCCTTTTGTCACCCTGAGCGTAGCGAATGGATCTTTAAACGAAAACGTAAAATTTAAGTTGTTACAAAGTAGTAGTGGCGACCATTGGTCGTCCGTTTCCTCGGGTCGCCAAGGTTTTTATACAACACATTCGTGTCGATGATATACACGCAAAAATGCGTGATGATATGCACGAATAAATTCGTGATCGATAACGGGTCGCCGAGGACGTCGACCCCTACGAATTAGATGTCGGCCCATCGTAGGGGCTATTCACGAATAGCCCGTTTTGTTTGTTGGTATTGTTTTTTACGGGTCGTCAGGTGCTTGCCCATACACACAAAAGTGTGATTTCATACATTCCTTGAATGATTCCATACGTTCTAAGAACGATTCCATACACGCAAAATCGCGTGATTGATTTTCGGTCGATTCGTGAATCGCCCCTACAATTTTGTGTTTGTTATTTATCACTTTTGCTTTAGCAAAAATTTCACGTTGCGTTTGCAACATTTCACTCGCTTTAGCGAATTTCACCGAGGCAAAGGCTCGATTTCATTGCAAGCTGACCTTGTGTCTGCTTGCCTTGCCTTGTGTTGACTTGCCTGTCATCCTGAGCATAGCGAATGGATCTTTAAACAAAAACGTAAAATTTAAGTGGAAACAGGGCAATATGGGTGTGCATACCATCGGTTGCACCGGTGATCATGATTTGTAGTTGATGTGTAAAAAGAGCTTTTAATTTGTTAATAAATTAAAAAACAGTTGAACAAGCAGTATGTTTGTGGTATAATGGAAGCAAGCATGGCGAATTGGTCTGCATTTAAGCAAATTGCAGACTGTTTTAAAGGTTTACTTTACATTAATTATTGTGAAATATACGCAATGCTGTGCAATCAGCAAAGTAATTGACTGTTAAAATCAAGCCTGCGGGCTTGTAAAATAAGATAAAGGAAAGAAATCTATGGAGTTTTTAGAATTTTGGGGTCAAATGACAGCAAATCCCCTTCTGTTTATTGCAGTAACGCTGACTCTCGGTGTTATTTTGGTAAACGGTTGGACAGATGCGCCCAACGCCATTGCAACCTGTGTTGTAACAAGATGTATGCCTGCTAAGGCGGCAATACTTATGGCGGCGGTGTTTAACTTCCTTGGCGTATTTGTTATGACTAAGCTAAGTAATGAGGTTGCTGTAACAATCACTCGTATGGTAAATTTCGGTGATAATCCGGGAAAAACCGTTATTATTGTTCTATGTGCGGCAATGCTTGCAATAGTTATTTGGGCAACGCTTGCTTGGGTGTTTGGTATTCCCACAAGTGAAAGCCACGCATTAATCGCAGGTCTTACAGGCGGCGCTATGGCGTTAAACGGTATGAATGCTATTGTTTGGAGTGAGTGGCTTAAGGTCGTTTACGGTATTGTAATTTCCGTTGTTTTGGGCTTTGGCTTGGCTTGGCTCATATGCAAGCTTGTAACAAAGATTTGTTATAAGGCAAACCGTCCGAAAACAGAGCCGTTTTTCAAGGGCGCTCAAATTGTAGGCGCGGCATCTATGGCATTTATGCACGGTGCGCAGGACGGACAGAAGTTTATGGGCATTATTTTGCTTTGCGTATTTACCCTTCAAAGCACAGGCGCGGCGGCTGCATCCTTTGCAATTCCAACCTGGCTTATGGTTGTATGCTCCCTTGTTATGGCAGGCGGCACAGCAATAGGCGGTAAGAAGATAATCAAGTCCGTTGGTATGGATATGGTTAAGCTTGAAAAATATCAAGGCTTCTCAGCAGATATTGCATCTGCAATTTCCCTTGTATTCTGTTCAGTATTCGGTCTTCCTGTTTCAACAACGCACGTTAAGACCACCTCAATTATGGGTGTAGGAGCAGTTAAGCGTGTATCCGCTATTAACTTCGGCGTTGTAAAGGAAATGGTAATGACTTGGATTCTTACCTTCCCGGGCTGTGGACTACTTGCGTTTTTGGTAACTAAATTATTCTTGCTTATCTTCAACTAATTGAAAGGAAATATATAAAATGGCTAAAGGTGATAAATTCTATTATGAAAACTTTGCGGAGTGTACAGCTCTTGCAAAAGATGCGGCAGGCTATCTTGTTGAATGTCTTGAAAATTACAAGCCTGATGAGCTTACAGGCATGCTTGAAAAAATGCACACATTTGAGCATAAGGCAGACATGAAAAAGCACGAAATGAGAGAGGCTCTTGCAAAGGCATTTGTAACTCCCGTTGACCGTGAGGACCTTGATATGCTCAGCAATCAGCTTGACACTGTGCTTGACCTTCTTGAAGAGGTATTACAAAAGCTATACATATATAACATTCAAAAAATCCTGCCTTACGCTATTCAATATGCTAAGCGTCTTGTTAGAGCGTGTGACCTGCTTGGCTCAATTATGGCTGATTTTGAGAATTTCAAGAAGTCTAAGACTCTTCACGGCTTAATCGTTGAATGTAACGACGTTGAGGAGGATTGCGATAAGCTTTATCTTGTGGCAACACGTGAGCTTACCTTGACATCCACCGACTCTATGGAAAGACTTTCCTGGTATGAGATATACAGCTGTCTTGAGGCTTGCGCCGATGCTTGCGAGCACGTTAGTGAATGTGTTGGCTCCATAGTTTTGAAAAATACATAATTTTACATTGAAAAGGGACTGCTTAAACGGTAGTCCCTTTTGACTAAGAGGTATATTATGCTTGACAGATTTTATCTTGGTAAAAAAATAACAGCCCGTGCAGATGCTCGTATGCAAGGCTATACGGTTAAGGGGCTTTTTCATAGGTTTACATATGAAAAAGCGGATTTGACGGTTGAAAGCGGAGAAGAGAATGCCTTTGTAATAGGAGAGACGGAGCTGCCCGAAATTCCCGATGGCTGTGAGTATTTTCACTTAGGCTTTGACGAATCCCATATTCACAACAAAAGCCCTATGCTTCGCAAAAGGCTTCCTTACTATATGTCACGCTTGACAAATGAGGTATGTAAGGAGGGAAAGCGCCCTATGATATGGATGGATTTGCTCTTGCCGCCCGACGCCTTTGTTAATATGCGCGGAAATGAGCATTCCGTAAAATCAAGACAGGAGTGTATAAGCATAATTCAAGGCTTAGCCAAGAATACGGTTTTTATAGATTGGGAATATTCTGTAAAGAAAGCGCCGATTAGCAGTGTTGTTTACTTTAAGGATTTGGGAATTGATATTATGGGCGCTTCTTGGTTCGACGTAGAAAACGCCTATGCGCATATAGATACCGTAAAGGACAATAACCTGTTCGGCTTTATGCAAACAACCTGGGATGCAATCACACGTGACCTGCCAAGTCTTATTCCTATTTCTCAAAAATTCGGCGCTGCCTTGCCGCCTTGGGCAAATGAAAGCGCGCCTCAAATGATACTTGCAACGCTTTTAAGAGGCGTAACCCTTGAAAAAACCGACTATCTGTCCTGCGGCTGGGTGAAAAGGCAGGTTTGATAAAACATAACAAACAAAAACCATCGGCTGATTTTTAGCCGATGGTTTTAATATTAAATATTCGTGCCAAAGCCGGTGTTTATTATTTGCCTAAGCTCCTCAAGAGTGGTGGCGCTGTTTATTTGCGCTCTTGCGGTGGCGCAGCCCTTTTCGCCCTTTAGATACCAGGAAAGGTGCTTGCGCGCTTCACAAATGGCAATTTTTTCTCCCTTTTCCGCAATTAGGTAGGAAACCTGCTCCATAGCAACGCTGATTTTTTCAAAAATAGTGGGGGGAGTGTACGGTTTTTTATCAAAATAGCACTGAATTTCCTCGAAAATAAACGGGTTGCCCATAGCACCTCTGCCTATCATTAGGCTATCTACACCTGTTTCTTCGAGCATTCTTACAGCGTCGTCTGCGCTGAATATATCTCCGTTGCCGATAACGGGAATTGAAACCGCATCCTTAACCGCTTTTATGTATTCCCAATTGGCATAAGGCTCGTACATTTGCTCCCTTGTGCGACCGTGAATACAAATGGCGCTTGCTCCGCTTTGCTCGGCTATTTTGGCAATTTCCGTACAGTTAATGCTGTTTTTGTCCCAGCCTGCGCGGATTTTTACAGTAACAGGAACTTGCGAGGCGTTTACCACCTCTTTTATAATTTCGCCACACAGGGTAGGACTTTTTAATAAAGCGCTACCGTCGCCGCTTGATACAATTTTCTTTACGGGACAGCCCATATTAATGTCGATAACCTCGGGAAGATTATCGTTTTTTCTATGCTCATAGGTGGCTGTTGAAATAAGGTAGGCGGCCTCTGCCATAATTTTCGGGTCACTGCCGAAAATTTGTATGCCCAAGGGTCTGTCGTCGTCCTTAATTTCTGCTAAAACAGCAGTTTTCTTGTCCTTGTAGTGAATTGCCTTACTGCTTACCATTTCACTGACACAGTATGACGCGCCGTACCGCCTTGCAATCTTGCGAAAGGCATAATCGGTCACCCCCGCCATAGGAGCAAGTATTATTTTTTTAGTAAAATCCAAGCAATTCACCTCGCTTTTACTTTAGCTCAATATCATTACAAGGCAACCTTGCGTTGACTTGCTTTCTCTCCCTCAGTCACCTTCGGTGACAGCTCCCTCGTCAGATGGAGCCTTAAAATACGCATTTGTAACCTATCTCTTTTGCTTTAGCAAACGGGTCGTCGGGGACTTACCCATATACACAAGGGTGTGATGCCATACATTCCTTGAATGATTCCATACGTTCTAAAAACGATTCCATACACGCAAAAATGCGTGATTGATTAACGGGTCGCCGAGGAAGTCGACCCCTACAATTTTGTGTTTGTTATTTATCACTTTTGCTTTAGCAAAAATTTCACGTTGCTTGTGCAACATTTCACTCGACCTTGGTCGAATTTCACCGAGGCAGAGCCTCGATTTCACTGCAAGGCAACCGTGCGTCGCCTTGCCTGTCGACCCCTACAGTTATATCATTGCAAGCTGACCTTGTGTCTGCTTGCTTTGGCTTGCTAATTTTGCTTCTGAACAGATTTATATTCGTCGTAGTATTTATAATAGGGGCAGGCGTTTCTCTTGTTTGTTATGAACTGAAGATATTCGTCCTCGTCCATATCAATTTTGCAAACGTATTCCCCGTAGTCCTCGTCATAATCGTAATGCTCGCAGGACTCACAATTGTTAGCCATATTTTTACCTCACATAAAAATCTCCAAA
>JAFTZI010000006.1 GCA_017461055.1 Clostridia bacterium
ATTCCCCGAATGTTTTTCTTAACGCTGCGGTTCGAATCCCTCGTGTCATTTTACGAAAAATAAAGTGGGTAGCACTCACGATAATTGTATTTTCCAACCGAGATACATTTTGCGAGCAAAATGCACTTCGGCAGGTCTTATGATAGCAAGCTGACAACGACCTTTGCCTCGTGTCCGCACCCCATTTGCATTGCTATGCAATACAAAGGTGGGTGAGAATCCTCTCGTACCTGTGCCAAAAAAGAGGGATTCGCAACCCAAGGTTGCCCTGTCGCAACTATCAAATCGCACTTCGCACAGACAAGCTTGCTCGTGTTCTTTGAGTTGCTTCACCTCGTCACCCTCGCTTCATCATTCCCCGAATGCGCTCGGGCTTCTCGCCCCCCGAGGCTACGCCACGGGGATTCCTCTCTTCCTGTGCCAACAAACAAAAAACCTTAACCGAGGGTTCGGTTAAGGTTTTTGTTGGCGCAGGAAGAGGGATTCGAACCCCCGTGGCTTTTGGCCTAACGGTTTTCAAGACCGCCTCGTTATGACCGCTTCGATATTCCTGCATATATAAAATATTTAATTTATTGACTTTAGTTATACTGTCGGTCTTTCAACCGGTTTTCAAGACTCGTGCCCTTCCTAAAATATAGTCGTCCATTGTCGCTCGATACACTCGCTTCTCGAACTCCTTATTTTAGTTACACAGTCATAAAAACAATTATCAATTGTTTTTATTTCCTTCACCCGTTATGACCGCTTTAAATTTGAATAAAAGCCTTGCTATTCCTGTAAACAATGCAAACTATGCAATTTTTAATTTTGAATTGGCTCAATTCAAAATCAAGCATAAGTATAATATCACATTTTTTTGCGTCTGTCAATATCTTTTTTTATTTTTTTACTTTATATTCTTGTTGATAATGCTCTTATTTTGTGTTACAATATATGTGTAAACGATATGGGGGTGCAAGTATGAAGCCTAAAATTGTATTAAACAAAAATCCTGAAATTGTCAAGACCGTTAAGGATGGCTTAAAGGCTAAGGGTGGTTATTGTCCTTGCCGAATGGAAAAGACCGAGGACACCAAGTGCATATGCAAGGAATTCAAAGAGCAAATAGCAGACCCTGATTTTGAGGGCTACTGCCATTGCCTGTTATATTATAAGTACAAAAGCGAGGAATAATTATGGTAGAAAAGATTACTAAAAACGAATTTGAAGCAAAAATCAAGACAAGCGAAAAAACAGTATTGATTGACTTTTACGCCGAGTGGTGCGGACCCTGCAAAATGGTAGCGCCTATCGTACACGAGATTGCAGAGGAAAACCCCGAAATTACCGTTGTTAAGGTAGACGTTGACGAGGAAACACCTCTTGCCATTGAGTTCGGCGTACAAAGCATACCAACACTTGTTGTTATGAAAAACGGCGAAATTGCAAACAAAGCAATCGGCTTCAGAAGCAAGGAGCAGATTTTAGAGCTAATCAAATAAATTTGGGCGACCGCACGGTCGCCCTTTTTAGACTAAAGCTTTAATAAGACAAAAGCACACACGGAATAAACCGCGTGTGCTTTTTTTATCTAACTGTAAAAATATGTTGCTTCTTGCTTTCATTTCAGCAATTAAAAGCTTGTCAGTACAGGGAGCAATTCTACCACTATAATAGTAATGATTACTATTAATATGGAAAAAATTGGTAAAAAATACCATTTCATACCGCCTTTTGTCATTGAGGTAGCCTTTTCGAGCCTGTTCTCACTGACGTAAAACCTGACTGCTTCAAAATTCGGGCTTTTGGCGCCTGCTTCGTCAACAAAGGTAACAATCCCTCTTATGCCGCTTCCCACCTTCAAGCAAAGCTTTAAGAATTTGTTGTTGTCTTGACCTAAATCTTTAAGAGAAACAGCGCTGCCTTCGTCATTTGCGCCCTTTTCCAACAATAAGGAAATGAACTTGCCTTGTACTTGCTTAATAACAAAGGTGGCAACAATGCCCAAAATAAACCCGACGCAAACAGACCAAACGATAAGCTCGGGGGAATCAAAGGAAAGAGCTAAATAATAACCCATCCCTTAGTCTTCCTTTATGGAGCAAATTTTCTTGACAAACTCGTCTAAATCCTCGTTGTCTATGTACTCAATTTGAATAAATTTGCTCTTTCCGTTATCTAAAATCTTAACACGTCTGCCTATTAATGCCATGATTTTGTTCTCTAAATCCTTTGCATAGTTAACCATCTTGTCAACGTTGATAGGCTCTGCGTTGGCTTTTTTTAGGTTAGCATCGTACAATTTGTTAAGCTTTTTAACCAATGCTTCTGTGTCACGAACAGAAAGTGAGTGAGTTAAAATCTTTTTAGCTGTGTCAACAATCGCATCCTTGTCCTTCATACCAAGCAAAGCGCGTGCGTGACCTGCAGAAATATCGCCTGTTTTCAACATTTCAAGCACTTCCTCGGGTAAATCCAAAAGACGCATAGCGTTAGCAACAGCACTTCTGCTCTTTCCAACCTTTTCGGCAACCTGCTCCTGTGTTAACTCATACTGTGTCATTAAGGAGTAATATGCAGATGCTTCCTCATAAGGATTTAAGTCCTCACGCTGAATGTTCTCTATTATAGCAATTTCAGCAGCCTTTAAGGCATCGGCCTGCATAATAATTACAGGAACCTCAAGCAGTCCTGCCATTTTAGAAGCTCTCCAGCGTCGTTCACCGGCAATAATCTGATAAAAGCCGCCTGAGCTCTCTCTTACAATAATAGGCTGTAAAAGACCGTGTTGACTGATAGAATCGGCAAGCTCCTGTAAAGCTCCCTCATCAAAATACTTTCTCGGCTGGTCAGCCTTTGGCTCAATTTCCGATATTCTAAGGGTTTGTGGACCGTCAACGGTAGCGTTTGCTGCTACATTTTCAATATAATTATCTGCAAATAAAAAATCAATTCCGCCTGTTTTCTTCGCCATAAATATAACTTTTCCTCCTGTTTTATAAAGATTTTTCCTGTATTTTTATACCTACCAAATTTTTGCGTTTCTGAACCGTTGATTTTATTGGGCTCGCGAGCACGAGCTCGCCGCTCTTAACGGTGGCAATACTTTAAAAGGTATTCTTAATAAAAGTATAACACGCAAATGAGCTAAAATCAATAGTAAAATGACAGTTTTTTAAAATTATTAAAACAAGGGATTTTTTTGACTAAATGAAAGAAAAGAAAGTTTGAACGAATCTGAATTGAGCTAATGTATTGGACTTGTGCGGGTTGGCGCCCCCTGCGTGACCAGAAAATCGAGCTCATATTCGTCATAATTGACTAAAACAAGCATTTTTATCTGATCTCAGTTATGCTACGTGAACCCTTACGCAAAAAGCTGTCCCAAATGCGAAAAAGAATAATTAAAAACAAGCATAAATAAACCTATCTTTATAGAAGAACCGTTTGTTCACCATTGTTTTAAAAACAATCGAAAAGAAGGAAAATAAACCATTGTTTAAAGAAAAACCAAAGGTAATAAACCGATTTTAAAGAGAAACGTTTAATCTGATGGCATAGGCAACGCTGCTCTCTCCTTGATCAACCGTAAATTTAAACTTATACAGTGATTTTGCACAATGCAATGGAGACCTTCTACCGACACTCCTTGCTAACAGACCAACTACCAAAATCACACGTGAAGCGCCTAATAATAGTGCTTTTTGTGCGTGTTATAGCTAATGTTTCACGTGAAACAAACGGGAAACGGGCGGCATATAATATATAACCACCTGGGTACACACACCCTACGCCGAATAAATGTATGGCTGGTAAAAGATGATAAAATTGTGTGTTTAAACATACTTGAAAAAGGGTAGGTGTAGTAAATCAGTTTACAAATGAAAAAAGCCGAAGAATGATTATTAATCAACCAAACTTCTCCGCATTTTGGGTTCACGCGTGAAACTTTGGTAGAAAAACATACCCTTGTATTTTCCATCCAATTCCTTATTTGTTTTGCTAATTTGTTTCACGTGAAACATTAAATTCAACATCACAACTTTTATAATTTTTGTGTTTCACGTGAAACATTTACTTGATTTAAACCCGAGTGGCCTCACTTCTACACTCCTTGCTGCGCTTTGTTTCACGTGAAACGTTGTTTGTGTATCTCAACCCAATATTCCTGTGTTTCACGTGAAACATATTTATTTGGAACTCTCTGATTGCGCGATAAAACCGAATACTTTACATTGTTTCACGTGAAACAATGGCGTTTTCTAACTAAAATGCAGAGCTTAAACTGTTTCTTTCAGTTCTTCATTATCGATACTTGGGCTGGAATTAGGTATAGTAATTGTGATTTCTGTAAAGGTTTCGCCTACGATTTTTCTTGTTTTTATGTCTAAATTGCTCGATTTTGCTTGATCTATGGCGCGTAGAATAGCGTTATTAAACGATGATAAGTCCTTATATGCTTTTTGCTGTTTAACTACACTGCTACCTGTATCTGTTGTTTCCGATGATGTATTTAAACATTTATCTATTGCTATTTCGGCATTTGCTACATTTAAACCCTCATCTACTATCTTTTGTAGCAGCTTTTCTCTCTTTTCTTTATCAAATACCCTTAATAATGCTCTTGCGTGGCGCTCCGTAAGCTTGTTTTTAAGGATAATTTCTCTTTCTTCACTACTTAATCTTAATAATCTTAGCTTATTTGCTATAAAGGACTGGCTAACAGAAAGCTTTTCTGCTACCTGCTCCTGCGTTAAACCGTATGTATCAATTAATGATTCTATTGCCGAGGCTTGTTCGAATATGTTTAAATCCTCTCTTATCAGGTTCTCTATAATGGCGATTTCGGCTGATTTTTCGTCGCTGATATCTACAATTATACAGGGTACAAATGGCATATTTAACTCCTTTGC